>JAEYUU010000419.1 GCA_023429545.1 Verrucomicrobiota bacterium | reverse complement strand
GAAGAAAAGCCTGCCGCCGAGGCAGCCGCCACCGCCAAGGATGCGGCGAAAGAGGATGAGGCACCCAAGGATCCCCTCGCGGAGGCGGATGCCCTGCTGAAAGCGCACGCGGAGAATGGAATCGGTGATTTTGGCAACGGGGATCCCATTCAGCGGAAGGACCTGCCAGAACGGGGCATCGTGGCCTTCAATGTGGATGAGAACAAAAGCGTGTTCAGCCCCATGGCGCACTGGGAACAGTACAACATCCCCATGGAAACCAAGCGCTGGGGCCGCTACAACGTGCGCGTGACCTACACCCTGAAGTCTCCCGCTGTGGGCGTGCAGTTAAAGATTGCCGGCAGCAACCCGGAAACGGGCGGCACCCTTAAAAAGCAAATCAAGGGAACCTCTGGCGCAAGAAGCTCCACCTACGTGGGTGAAATCTATGTGAAGGAGGCTGGTCCTCTGCTGATCGCGCTCTACACGCCGGGCGGCATGGGATACTCGAACTTCTACCTGCATGAGGTCGCACTCGTGCCTGCGCCGGAGGGCAAGGATGAACTGACGCCCGCGGAAGATGGATCCCTCCAACTCTTGGCGAAGGATGCCACCACCTGGAGCGAGAACATGCGCTATGAACCCAAGGCCGAGAAGAACTGCCTGGGTTACTGGACGGAGAAGGATGACTTCGCTGAGTGGGAGTTCACTGTGACCAAGCCCGGCAAATATGCCGTGACCGTGCATCAGGGATGCGGCGCCGGCGGCGGCAGCAAGGTGGCGGTGCTGCTTGGTGAGCAGAAGCTGAACTTCACCGTCAAGGACACCGGCGGCTTCCAGAAATGGGCTCCGGTGGACGCAGGTCAGGTGACGATTTCACAGCCAGGCACCTATCGCCTGATGGTGAAGCCCGAGACGAAAAGCGGCAAGGCCATCATGGATGTGCAGAAAGTCGTGCTCGCGCCGGTGGGTTGAGTACCTAAACCGCTGACCGTGCGGTTTGGATTGACCTGAAGCGCATTTTTCTTCAGGCTCGCCAGCATGGTTTATCTACAGATTCTCCTTCTGTTACTGGTGGTGCTGACTCAAGTACTTCGCCCAGATGCGATCGCGAGATGGGATCGGTTGCGCAGGGCCAAACTGCATCTGCTGATCTCGCTGGGCATTGCACCGGTCCTGATGCTGTTCAGCCGGATGGGAATTGTCTCATCCAACTACCCTGCCGTCATGCCATGGTCGACGGCGTTGGAAGGCATCTTCTTCGTCGTGGCAGCGAGCTTCTATCTGTTTTGCCTGCGGAGCACCCGGAGTGCAGAGAGCACTGCAAGCGCTTGAACGAAAATACGCCGGCCGGAGGCCAGCGCTCCCAGCACCGACGGGTGCTTATTCGCCTGCGTGACGAGAAGGCTTCTGGAGGAAGCCTTCCACACCCCTACTTCCGCAACATCCAGCAGATGATCGCCTTCTGCACGTGAAGGCGGTTTTCCGCCTCGTGGAAGATGACGTCCGCATGCTGCTCGAGCACCTCGTCGGTGATTTCCTTTTCGCGGTAGGCGGGAAGGCAGTGCATGACAATGGCGTCGTCCGCGGCGTGCTTCATCAGCGCGCTGTTGATCTGGTAGGGCTTGAGAATCTGGAGACGGTGGGCGCTCTCCTCCTCCTTGCCCATGCTGACCCATACATCTGTGTAGACCACGTCCACTCCGGCCACTGCCTTGGCGGCGTTGTCCTCCAGCTTCACCATGCCTGAGGTGAAGTTCTCCATGAAGGACTGGGGTGGCTGGAACTGCTTGGGGGCGCCGATGACGAGCTCGAATCCGAGACGTTCCGCGGCCCACATCCAGGAGCGGGCCACGTTGCAGTCGCCGTCGCCAAGGAAACACACGCGCTTCCCGGCCCATCCACCGAGCCGTTCATGCATGACCTGCAGATCCGCGAGGATCTGGCAGGGATGCTCTTCATCCGTGAGCGCGTTGATGGTCGGGAGGTGGCTGTATTCTGCAAAGTCTTCCACGTCTGCCTGAGCATAGGTGCGGATCACCGCGCCGTGCACCATGCGACCAAGGACACGTGCGGTGTCCTTCACGGGCTCGCCGCGACCCAGCTGCGTGTCAGCACCGCTGAGAAACATGACACTGCCGCCCAGTTCGCGAATACCCACTTCAAAGCTCACCCGCGTGCGGGTGGAGGATTTGTTGAAGATGAGCGCCCAGCACTGGCCGTTGAGGATCTGGGGTGTCGCGGAGCGATTTTTGCGCAGCTTGGCTCCGAGCTCGACGATGTCCGTAATCTCACCCGCGGTGAGAGCTTCGATGGAAAGGAGATGTTTCATCCTGATAGAGGTGTGGAGCTGGAACTAGGACAGGCTGCTGAGCACGGATTGCATGAGGCCGAGGCCCTCGCGAGCCTCCGCTTCGGTGGTGTTCATGGGAGCGAGCCAGCGAATGACCTTGGGTCCGGCAGGCACGACGAGCAGTCCGGCATCCATCAGCAACTTTGCCACCCAGATGGACGGTACCTTGCCGCTGGCCTGGTAGTTCGCATTGGCCTCAATGAGCGGAACATTCAACTCGAATCCGATCATGAACCCAAAGGCACGCACTTCGCTGAGCACCGGCAATTTCCATGCCATGGCCTCGCGCGCGATCAGGGCTCCCATCGCCTTCGAGTGAGCGGTGAGATTGTCGCGCAGGATGACCTTGAGCGTGGCCATGCCTGTGGCACAGGCGAGCGGTGAACCGCCATACGTGGTGCCGTGGGTGCCGGCGCCCAGCAGGTTGCAGAGCCTGGTCCCCGCAGCATCACCCACGGAGCGATCCCGCGCCCAGAATGAACCGAGCGGATAGCCGCTGCCAATGGACTTTGCCCAACTGATGGCATCCGGCAGAATTTCATCACCGGGCACAATGCTGCGCCAGCCGGCGAGTTCGCCCGTGCGCCCGAGTCCGCACTGAACTTCATCCAGCAACAGGAGCAAATCGTGCTGATCACGCAACTGCGCCGCCACGCGGAGGAACGCAGGAGTCACCGGGTTTACCCCGCTCTCACCCTGCACAGGCTCGAGCAGGATGGCCACCGTGTTCTCGTTCACCGCGGCTTTGAGCTCCGCGGCGTCATTGAACGGCACATACTTGAATCCGGGCAGCAGGGGGCCGAATCCACCGTGAATCTTTTCCTGCGCCGTGGCGGTCATGGTGGCGAAGGTTCTCCCGTGGAAGCTGCCGGTGAAGGTGATGATCTCAAAACGGGGAGTGCCGTCCGCCTTGGGCCGGGTGACGCCGAATTTGCGCGCGAGCTTGATGAGGCCTTCGTTGGCCTCGGCTCCGCTGTTGCAGAAGAAGCACTTGCCGGGGATGCCCAGTACGTCCTCCACGAGCATCTGGGCAAGTTCGCCCTGCTGGCGGATGCAGTACCAGTTCGATACATGAATCAGCTTCGCGGCCTGCTCGCTGATGGCCTGCACCACTTCCGGATGGCAGTGGCCCAGCGGGCACACGGCCACGCCGCCCGCGAAGTCGAGATACTCGCGTCCGTCCCTGTCCCAGATACGCACGCCCTGGCCACGCTCGGGCCAGAAATCGTACCGTCCATAGTTGGGCATGACATAGCGGGAGATGAGGGAATCAGACATGGAAGAAATCAGGATACAAAGTGATGAATCGTAACAGGATGGGATGACGGGAGCAGAGATGGCTCATCGTCGTCGCAATCGGGTACGCGCGCTGATCTCTTCCTGACTGGAACTGTGCCGGGATGTGCTCACAGGGTGATCTCCGTGCCAATGCCCCGATCCGTGAAGCACTCCAGCACCAGGGAGTGCGGGATGCGCCCATCAATCATGTGCACCTTGCCCACGCCGCCATGCAGGGAGTCGAGGGCACTGTCCACCTTGGGAATCATGCCGCCGGAGATGATTCCCTCCTTCTTCAATTGGGCGATGGAAGCCTCATCCAGCGTGGGGATCAGCGTGGCATTGTCCTTGGGATCGCGCATCACGCCGAGCACATCACTCAGGAAGATGAGCTTGGTGGCCTTGAGCTTCTTGGCCAAGGCGCAGGCGGCAATGTCGGCATTCACATTCAGCGTGTTCCTGGTGCCGACCTCGCGGGCG
The DNA here is from genome assembly GCA_023429545.1 of Verrucomicrobiota bacterium. Taxonomy (GTDB): domain Bacteria; phylum Verrucomicrobiota; class Verrucomicrobiia; order Verrucomicrobiales; family Verrucomicrobiaceae; genus Roseimicrobium. The sequence goes on along the minus strand of JAEYUU010000419.1, from coordinate 1,356 downwards.
ACCGGTGATACCACCGGCACGACTTCGCCGGCGACCGCGAGATCAATCACCTCGGAGTTGCATTCGGTCACCTCACCCACAAAGCCCAGATCGGCAGCTTCGCCCGTGGCGGGATCCTTGCCGAGCATGCGCTTGCCTGAAAACACGGTGGTACCCGGGAGGCCGATGGCGCGTCCGCCCAGCGACTTGATGCGATCCACCAGATCCGGATTGATGACCCGGGCCAGCGTTTCCTCCACAATCTGAATGGTGGCCTCATCCGTGACGCGCAGGCCGCCAATGAACTTTGCTTCCAAGCCGGAATCCTTCATCGCCTTGTTGATGGCCTTGCCGCCGCCATGAACGAGCACGGGGTTGATGCCCACGGCTTCCAGAAAGACAATGTCGCGCAGGAGGCTGTCCACCAGGGACTGCTCTTCCATGGCGCTGCCGCCCACCTTGATGAGGAAGGTCTGGCCGCGGAAGCTCTGCATGTACGGCAGGGCTTCCAGGAGGACGGCGGCTTTGCTGATCTGGTCGGAAAGGCTCATGGCAGAATTGAAGGGGGAGCACTAAGGAACACTGGCGCACGCTCACAACGAAAAAAGTGTCACTTCCACGCGGATCGCCAGGGTCCGCTGGAGAGAAGCCAAAAATGGCTGGGACTGACGTTTACGCCAGTCCGGTCTGTCGTTTCGCATGCACGGCAGCGGAGTATCCGCTGCTGTTGAAGTCCACGTATTCTTCGCTGAGATCCGTGGTGAAGACATTGTAACAGGCCGCACCGAGATTCAGATCAATCGTCACGGTGAAGTTCGCCTTGGCCGTGACCTTCTCGAGTTCTTTCACGGGAATGGTGGTAGCAAGCCCCCCCTTGGCCGCACACAGGCCTCCGAAATAGATGTCCACAAGTTCCTCCCGCACCCGGGCATCCGCATAGCCCACGGCATGGATGATACGGCCCCAGTTCGGGTCGCCCCCATGGAAGGAACATTTCACCAGCATGGACTTCGCCACGGTTTCCGCCACGGCCCTCGCGTCGCGATGGGTCTTGGCGCCATGCACGCGGATCTCGACAAACTTGGTGACGCGCTCGCCGTCGCGCACGATCATCTTGGCGAGGTTCATCATCACGTGCTTGAGCGCGGCGCGGAAAATCTCCGTGCACGGAGATTTGCTCCGGATCAGCGGCACATCACTGGCGCCATTCGCCATGACGATCACCGTGTCATTGGTGCTGGTATCGCCGTCGATGGTGATGCGATTGAAGGTCTCGTCGACTGCAGCGTTCGTGGCCCTCTTCAACTCGTCCGGCTGCACCTTCGCGTCTGTGGTGATGAAAGCCAGCATGGTGGCCATGTTCGGGCAGATCATGCC
>JAEYUU010000622.1 GCA_023429545.1 Verrucomicrobiota bacterium | reverse complement strand
TCAGTGTACAGCACGCGCTGACGCTGCTGGCGGGGCTGGGAGCGCGCTCTATCTTCCGCGTCTTCACCGAAGTGCCCCTGGTCAAGATCGGCCTCGCCCTTCTGCTGGGCGGCGGCATCTACAATCTCTGCGAGCAAACCAGCCGGGCGACGGACTTCCGCTTTGAGCATGAGACCCGCTACGCGGCCAGTGAAATGCACAACCCGTATGTGTATTCCCACACCTCCCCCAACCTGGTAACCCTGGCCGGCAAAATCCATGAACTGGCGGAGCACACGGATGAAAAGCTCAACATGCCCGTGCAGGTCATCCAGAGCGAGAACGGCTGGCCGCTCCCCTGGTACCTGCGGGACATGAAGAAGGTAGGCTATCAATCCATCATGCCCCCAGTGCTCCAGGCTCCCGTGGTGGTGGTGGATGCCGGTCAGGAAGATGTCGCCAAGCTGAAACTGGGCGGCAACTATGAGTCTAGCGTCTACGGCCTCCGCCAAGGAGTTGTCCTCTCCCTGCTAGTGGAGCGCTCCCTGTGGGAAAAGTTCCAAGGGCTGCCACCCTCGACTCCACCCTCCGTCGTAGCCACCACCACACCCTCACCTTCCAGTCCCGCCTCCCCAGATACCGTGGGCACTCCAGTACCGGCAACGGGGCCGCCCGGTGAAGCTGCACCGCCGTTCGAAGGTCCCATGCCGCCTAAAGCGGAAGCCGTGGAGGACGAAGGTCCGCCTCCGTTTGTAGGCCCCCCCTACCCTGTTCCCATCGTGGAGCCTGCTCCAGAATCCCGCAGATCCAGGCGACGGTCGTGACCCCCTATCGCGCCAAACATCACGCGATGGCCACCGAGTTTGAGGTGACCATCGCCCAAGAAGATGTGGAAGGAACCTACGCAGCACAGGCCACCGCCGCCGTGTGGGAGGAGATCGACCGGCTGGAACTGGAGCTCAGCCGGTTCAAGCCAGGGTCAGACATCTGGCGCATCAATCACATGAAGAAGGGCGAGTCATGCCCCATCGGACTCGCCACGCTGGACTGCCTGCAACTCGCCAAGGCCGTGCACACGGAGACTGGTGGCGCATTTGATATCACGGTGGGACCACTGATGCGGGTGTATCGCAACGACGACGGCAGCCAGCGCGTGCCCCATCACATCGAGGTGGACTATGCCCGGGCTCGCGTAGGGATGAATGTCTTTGAGACCACGGACGACGGCTTCGTGACCGTGCATGTCGATGAACCGGTGCTGGACCTCGGTGCCGTGGGCAAAGGCTATGCCCTGGACCAGGCAGTGCAGGTGCTGCATGACTACGGCATCCAAAACGCGCTGCTCAATGCGGGTGACAGCAGCGTTCTGGCCCTGGGTTGCAGCCAATCTGAGGACGGCTGGTACGTCACGGTCGGCAACGGGAACAAGAAACGAGCCCTGCTCCTCAAGGATCGTGCAATCAGCGCGAGCGGATTTGCAGTGAAAGGAGCTCACATCATGAACCCGCGCACCAAGCGGCCAGCTCCGATCAAAAAGAAGCGCATCTGGGCCATCGCACCTACCGCCGCCTTGAGTGATGCACTTTCGACGGCATTTACCATCATGTCCGTCGAGGAAATCAGCGACTTTTGCAGGCGTCAGGAGCTCATTGAGGCGGTGCTTGATTGACTTGCACGGCCACGGTAGAGCGCGATTTCACGCGGCAAGTAGTCGACAGCACCGTTAAGACGTCCGCAGCGTGAAATCACCGGAGTTTTTGATATTCCATCGTCGCAACGCGGACAGCTTTAACCCGTAATCAATCATGTATTCACTTCTAAATGCCTAACCGTCAGCAAAATAGAGTCGCAAGCTTCTCATTCTCAAAATTGAAAAAGTTTTTCCTTTTGTTAATCAATTACAAAATATTCTCTTGCTGCGCTGTGATAATCTGTTATTCTTAACAGTCAGATGGCACCAACAAAATTGTTTTAGTTTTCAGTTTTTTATAGTTTCTATAAAAAGGGCTTGCCCTTAAAGGTCGCCATAGTTAAGGTTATTTCCTCAACAAGGCTATCCCATCACCACGACCGTAAGCATCCGTCAATCATCAACCCTGACAGCCATGGCCACAGCAAACGGAACAAAGCAGTCCTCCCTCCGAGATCCCGGGAAGGTTGCCGATTTCATTCTTTTCAGTCAGCGGGAGTTCCTGCTCAACCTTTCGAAGGATCTGAGCCGTGGGAACATCTCCTTCGCTCAGTTCTATCTGATGAGCTACCTAGGTACGTCTCGTGACCTCACGATGACCGACATCGCCCGCAAAATGGGGCATTCTACCGCAGCAGCCACCGGACTCGTCGATCGCTTGGAAAAGCTCGGCTACGTGGAGCGCATGCATGCCGCCGATGACCGTCGCAAGGTCTTGGTACGCATCACCACGAAGGGCCTTGAGCTCGTTTCCAAACTCCGCAGCGCCCTCCAAGAACGCGTGGCGGAGGCCATGCAGGAGACCAACTCATACGATGTAGACACTTTGGTCGCCAACTATCGTGGCGACACCGCAGTGGCCATGCAATAGGCAGGCCGCCGCGTCACGAAATATACTGAGTTGCACAGGAAAGGCAGGGAGCAATCCCTGCCTTTCTGCGCTTTGACCGTGAAAAATCAAGTGACGCTCGCAAGGCTCAGTGCCCGCATGCATCTTCTCCCGCATCGCACGCATGAGACCACTGACCACCACTTTCCCCAGTCTCGAGGCACTTCCTCCATTCGTTCACGCCTTCACGCTCCGACATCCCGAAATCGATGTGAAGGTGGATCGCGATGAAGCCCTCCGCCGCCTGACGGTGTGGCATCAGGAGGTGGTGGCCAAGCTGGGCTTCTCATCATCTGCCCTAGCCACCGCCTGCCAGGTGCATGGCAACGGAATCGCGATCGTGCAAGAAGCCAGAAGCGAGCCCGCCGCCGAGATGGATGGCCTTATCTCAGACAAGCCCGGCCTCATGATCGGCATCTACGTCGCGGACTGTTGTGCCGTATACCTCGCGGATCCTGTGAGTGGCGCTTTTGGTGTGCTGCATTCCGGGAAGAAAGGCACGGAGCAAAACATTACCGGCGCCGGCATCGCATTGATGAAGGAGAAGTTCGGCACCCGACCCGAGAATCTCGTCGTTCAGCTTTCGCCCTGCATTCGCCCACCCGCGTATGAGGTCGACTTCGCCGCCGCTATTCGGGACCAGGCCCGCGAAGCCGGAGTGCCCTCCAGTCAGATCCATGATGACGGCACCTGCACCTCGTCTGACCTCACGCGCTATTACAGCTACCGGATGGAGAAGGGAAAAACGGGACGGATGCTCGCGCTGTTGGGGAGGAGGTGAGGGATTACGTTGTCTCGCGGGAGGACTGCGAGAGGACCTCTACAGAAGACAACCAATGACAACTGCTGTTACAGCATTCAGGCTTCCAATGACAACCACCGTCAATAAGATCCGCCGTTCGGAAAGCACTGGAAAAAATGCATTGAAAAGTTTGTGCTGATCCTTTGCATGAAGGACTGCGCGCCGTTGTGCATAGTTTTTGTGAAACCCCGCTGCCACTGATCTGCAGAATAGCAGCATGGCCATGTTTACCACGAAGAACACGATGCAAAAACTCATCATCACACGAAACCTGGACGGATGTTTTGAGGAGGAAACCAGCGTTTGACCTTTGCGAGCATGCTCTGGAAAATGGCACTACGCCACCCACTCTGTCAACATCACCTCATTGCCTTCGGGATCGCGGAACTTCCCGAGTTTGATGGGCTCACCTTCGCGTTCCATCGGCGGTTCCAGCACGGTGCCACCTGCCTTGGTGATCGCTTCGGAAGTCGTATCCGCGTCATCCATCTGGATGCTTAATCCAGTGACGTTGGTCTTCCCGTCGCCGCCACCATGAAAGGCGATGATGGCGTCGCCGAACAATAGCTCTGACCAGTGTTCGCTGACGAAGCCTTCCTGGAATCCAAAGACACTCGTGTAGAACCTCGTTGCCCGCCCCATGTCCTGGGCGAGGAGCATGTTTTTGACCTTCTGGACCGGCATGGCGTAAAAATCTGACGTAGCACGGTTTCGGGCCACGTCAGCTCTAGTTACTGACCTACTGTTTACTGCTTACTTTCTCACCAATCCATCCCCTCATCAAAGCAACGGCGGCGCAGGTGATACTGGCCATTCTGCTCCACGAGGTAGTGGGTCTTCCGCTTCACGTGTGAGTGGGGCACGCTGCTGAGGCCGGCTTTGCATTGGCTGAAATCTACGCGGCCTCTGCGGAACAGTGTTTCCAGGAAGGACTGCGTGGCCTGCTCCACACCAGGCACCGGAGTACTGCCGGCATCTGGGGCGGCAGGGGCAATCATGCCACGTCGAGAGAAGGAGGCGGTACGCACCACCAGCGCGCCTTCACCAAGGCCATAGGCACTGGCTCGCATCATCATGTCACGTCCCCGCGGCATCTCGTCACCTGGCTGGTTGGGCTTGCCGGCGCTCACCGCACGAGCCGCCTCGGCGCGCAGGCTGCGCACCGCTTCGAGACTCAACAGACCACGACGCACAAAAGCACTGCGCAGCACCTCTTCATATTTCCCGTTGAAGAGCGGTGCGTCCGCCCAGATTACCTGCGCGGCCACTTCACTGTAGAACGCTGCGCTCAAGGCGGCAGAGCGCACCGCGCGCGCGAGCAACGACGCGGCATCCTTCGCCACGGCCTGCACATCCGCCGCCTTCGGTTTCTCCGAGTGCACCTTCAGCATGCCGGCCACGGCTTCAAAGAAGCCTGCCGTGAACACGCGCGAGAAGGAGTGTGGCTCGGAGGAGAGCTGGTTGTGAGGAGCCATGCACGGCAGATGCATGGGTTCCTGATAAAAGAATGAATTCACCGCATTGCGCAAGCAGTCTGGCGGAGCGGAGTTGGGATTGAGGAGGCACACCGCCTTGCCATACTGCTCCGCCACGCGGGACAGCGAAGAGTTCTGGTAGAGTAGACCACCTGTTTCCTTCACCACGGCGTCCGCCACCGACTCAAGTTGCATCGCACTGAGGAGCGCGGTGATATCCCCGAAGGATTCGTGAAAAGCTGCCACCTCATCCAAGGCGGCGTCCCAAAGATCCGGACGCAGCGCATCCAGTACCGCATGACCAAATTCATGGGCCACCACGTCAGGGCTGTCGGCCGTGTAGATATCCTTGCCCTTTACGTTGCCTCGATAGAACGACAGCGTCTTGCGGTCATAATAGGCATTCAGGTCATCCCCGGCATCGAGTTGGATCTCGAGGGTCACGCCTCCATGCCATTGCAGGCCTTCGGGAAGGTGGGGTTTCCAGACGTCCCGCGCGCGGCGGAGTGCGTCTGCAGCATTCCAGTAGCGGAAATTGGCCGAGCCGGGCGGATAGGTACCAGGCTTCACGATGTCCCCTTGAATCTGCATGGGCAGAATGCCGAGCGAAAGGGTTGCTGCGGGGCGCTT
>JAEYUU010000411.1 GCA_023429545.1 Verrucomicrobiota bacterium | reverse complement strand
TGGGAGGCTCCTGCTTCTGGCAATGCATGGAAGCCGCACACCTTCAATCTCACCGGTGGCGGTGGTGCGCAGATGTTTGCTTATGATTTCAATGGCGACAGCCGCAATGACATCATCACCTCTCTGAACGCGCATCAGTATGGGGTGGCTTGGTTTGAGAACAAGGGCGGGCAGGATGGTGCGAGTTGGGAGAAGCACACCATCGTAGGCGCTCAACCCTGGGAGAATGACTACGGTGTGCGCTTCAGCCAGCCGCATGCGCTTGCGCTGCAGGACGTGGATGGCGATGGCATCAAGGACCTCATCACCGGCAAGCGCTACTGGGCGCACAACGGACACGATCCCAACGAGCGCGATCCGAGAGTGCTCTACTGGTTCCAGACGAAGCGGGGTAAGGATGGCAAGGTCGAGTTTGTGCCGCACATGATCGATGGCGACACAGGTGTGGGCACGCAACTCACCACGGGAGACATCGATGGCGATGGCCTGCTGGATGTGGTGATCGGCAGCAAGTACGGCTGCCGCGTTCTCCTGCAGCGTCGCGAGGAGGTCAGTGCCGAGCGCTTTGCGCAGTTCCAGCCACGCAAGTTCTATGGTCTGGATTCCATCCCTTCTTCGAAGTATGCCGGGGGCTTGACTCCGCAGGAGGCAGTGAAAGCCATGACGCTCCCTGCTGGATTCAAGGCAGAGCTCGTGACTGCTGAGCCGGATCTCGTGCAGCCCATCGCCATGTGCTGGGACGAGCGCGGCCGCCTCTGGGTCGTGGAAGGGAACACCTATCCGCAGCGGGCGCCGGAAGGGGAGGGGAAGGATCGCATCCTCATCTTCGCGGATGAAGACGGCAATGGCAGCTTCGAGACGCGGAAAGTATTCATGGACAAGCTCAACCTCGTGTCAGGCATCGAGGTCGGCTTCGGTGGAGTGTGGATCGGTTCCGCGCCGAATTTTCTTTTCATTCCAGACAAGGATCGTGACGACAAGCCGGACGGCGCTGCGCAGGTGCTGTTGGATGGATGGGGCTATCAGGACACGCATGAGACGCTCAACAGCTTCATCTGGGGACCGGATGGCTGGCTGTATGGATGTCAGGGCGTCTTCACGCATTCACGCGTGGGCAAGCCAGGCACGCCTGATGAACAGCGCGTCCCGCTGAACTGCTGCGTTTGGCGCTATCATCCCGTGAAGCATGAGTTCGAGGTCTTCGCCCACGGCACCAGCAATCCTTGGGGCCTTGATTATAACGAGCAGGGCGAGTTCTTCGTGACCGCCTGCGTCATCCAGCATCTCTATCACATCGTGCCCGGCGGACGTTATCACCGCCAGGCGGGCCAGCACTTCAATCCGCACACCTATGAAGACATCAAGACCATGGCGGATCACGTGCACTACGCTGGCTCCGTGGGTGAGAACGCCCACTGGGGACCACGGGCCGGTCAGGTGAATCTGCCGGTAAGCAACAACACCGACCAGGCAGGAGGTGGTCATGCGCACTGCGGTCTCGCGATCTACAATGGCGACAACTTCCCCGTCGAATACCGCGGCGAGCTGCTCTTCAGCAACCTGCATGGTCATCGTCTCGTGCAGGATCATGCGGACCCGGTTGCCAGTTCCTACGTGGGGCAGCATCGCGCTGACTTCCTGCGCAGCAACGACCACTCCTTCATCAGCGTGACGCAGAAGGTCGGGCCCGACGGCGCCTTGTACATCAGCGACTGGGCGGACAAGCAAACCTGCCATCACCGCGATGTGCAGGCGTGGGATCGCAGCAATGGGCGCATCTACCGGATCGTATATGACACCCACAAACCGTGGAAAGGTGACCTGGCGAAGTTGAGTGATGTAGAACTCGCCAAGATGGCGGTAGAGAGCACGAACGGATGGTTCGAGCGCATGGCTCGCCGCATTCTCATGGAGCGGGCGGCGGCGGGAGTGTTGAAAAAGGACGAAAACGGGGCTCCGCTGGTTGTCAGAAACTTGAGTTTTGACCTGTCTGAAAAAGTCCCGGCCGGGACGCGAACAAAGTGGGACACCTGGCTCAAGGCTGCCTGGACTTTGAACTGCATCGGATGGATTGAACCCGATGAGATTGCGAGTGCGATTTCATCCGTGCCGGGCAACGAACACTACATGGCCAGCGCGATCCGCAAGCTCCGCGGAAAAAAGATTACCAGCGAATCTTTGGCGCATCTCGTTACGGCTGCAAAGGGCGACAAGTCGCCCGTCGTCCGCCGCGAACTTGCCTCACTCCTCCAGCGCCTGCCGCTAGCCCAGCGTGGTGACATCGCCAAGGGCCTCATTTCGCGCAAGGAAGATGCTGCCGATCCCATGATCCCGCTGCTCCTGTGGTATGGCATCGAGCCACTCGTGGCTGAAGACCCAGCCAAGGGCATCGCACTCGCGAGTGTGAGCCAGATGGACAAGGTCACCGGCTTCATCTATCGGCGCCTTTCGTCAGAGCCCACTGGTCGCGAAGCGCTCATATCAGCCATTGTCGCAATGAAGGATGCCGCCCAGCAGAAGAAGACGCTCGCGATGCTCGTCGATGCGGCGCGCACGTCGGGCAAAATCTCCATGCCGCAGAACTGGGCTGCGACTTCGGTTTCTCTCCGCTCCGTGGATGCTGCTGCGGTGGATGAACTCTCCGCACTCTTTGGAGACGCCAATGCCATCAAGGCCTTCCGTGAAGAACTGGCGAATGCTTCGGTCCCACCACAAAAGCGCGAGGTGGCCTTGCGTGTCCTGCTGCAAGTGCGTGATGCCGCTTCGGCGAAAGCCGGTCAGCAGATCATCGCCGGTCCTGCATCGCCACTACGCCGCAAGGCCATCCAGGCGCTTGCTGGTCTTCCTGATGAAGGCAATGCACCCGTACTGATTGGAGCCTATGCATCACTGACGAACGAAGAGAAGAGTGATGCCATCTCCGTGCTCGCCTCCACCCGGGAAGGCGCCGTAGCACTGCTCAAGGCGGTGGAAAGCAAGACTGTTGCGCGCGATGCGCTCACGCCCTTCCTCATCCGGCAGCTTCAGACCCTCAAGGATAAAAACGTGGAGACCCTCATCGCTCAGGTGTGGGGCACCGTGAACCAGTCCAAGGCGGATCTGCCGCAGCGCATGGCTAAGTTCAAAACCATGCTCACGGCGGACAAGCTCAAGGGTGCCGACCTTGTCAATGGCAAGCTGGTCTACGCCAGCACTTGTGGCACGTGTCACAAGCTCCTGGGCGAGGGCGCCAGCGTTGGCCCCGATCTCACGGGGTCGAATCGGGGCAACATTGACTACCTGCTGGAGAACGTGCTCGATCCCAATGCCGTCATCGGAAAGGCGTACCAGCTCAATCTCTTCTCCATGAAGGATGGCCGCGTGCTCAGCGGTATCGTGAAGGAAGAGTCGGCCGACGCCTATCGTATGGTCATGCCCGGCGGAGTGGAGTTCACGCTGACCAAGGCAGAAGTGGCCAAGCGCGAAATCTCGAAGTACAGCACCATGCCGGAAGGCCAGTTCGAGGCGCTGCCTCCGGAGATGGTCATCAACCTTGTCGCCTACCTCCAGAGCAACGTCTCCAAGCCTGCAACACCCGTATCCGCAAGCAGCAGTGCCCGCAGCGTGGAAGGCGCCATTGAAGGAGAGTCGCTCAAGGTACTCAGCAACAGTGCAGGCAGTGCCAAGCCACAGGCCATGGGTGGCTTTGGCCCGCATTGGAGCGGCGGACGGCATCTGTGGTGGACTGGCGCCAAGCCCGGCGACACGATCACTCTCTCACTCCCCGTGGAGAAAACCGGCAAGTACTCACTTAAGCTCGCGCTCACCAAGGCACGCGACTACGGCATGATCGAAGCCACCATCAATGAGACCCCGATCGTCGCAGCGAAGATGGATCTCTACAACACCCCCGGCGTCATCCATACCGGAGAGCTCGACTGGGGCACCTACGATCTCCCCGCCGGCGAGAACAAGCTCACCATCAAGATCGTCGGCGCCAACCCCGAAGCCCTGCAGAGATTCATGGTGGGCATCGATTATTTAAAGCTGGAGAAAAAATAGGGATCCTCACACAAGCGCACCGCCCTGCGTCGTTGTCTCAGATGCATGGCATTCCTCCCATCCGGCAACGGCAGCAGCCCCGGCCAGAACCACTCCGCCGGTTCATGGCGCTCGTGGTATGAGTTGCATGCCAGCCGGCTGCTCCTCTATGTGCGCCAGTGGCTGCCCCGCCGTGCGGATGCAGAAGATGCGGTGCAGGCAGGGTTTGTGAAGTTCTGGAAGCACCGCCCGCTTCCCACAACCGCGGATGCGCCCCTTCTCTATGCCACCGTGCGGTGTGCGGCTCTGGATCTGCTCAAGTCGCAGCAACGCGCCGCGCGGCGTGAGTCGGATGCCGGCCGTGACCTGGAAGATCGCTGGTGGGACGCCCCCACCATGGAGGAGCACGAGCGGGCGCACCTGCTCCAGCAGGCCGTGCAGCGACTTGCGGAGGAGCAGCGCGAAGTGCTCCTGCTCAAGATCTGGGCGGATATGACCTTCGCCCAGATCGCACAAACCCTTGAAGAGAACCCGAACACTGTGGCCGCGCGCTATCGTTATGCGCTGGCCAGCCTGAAAAAAATCCTGCCGGAAGACTGCCATGAACGAGTCTGAATTTGAAACCGCTCTTCGTCGTTTTGCGCCCGTACCCCCCTCGTCCGCACTGGGGCAGGGCGTAGCCGCCAGCTTGGGTCTGCCGCAACCGGAGGCGCCGGCACCTCCTCGTCCCTCATCTCTCTGGCTCTGGTTGGATCGTTTGCTTTGGTCAGGCTTGGGCGCTGCGGCGGCGGTTGCGATCACACTCGCAGCCCGGCCACCGGTTTCTCCCAAGGTTCCCGAAGGCACTGCTGTAGCTTCGGCAGTAGCCACGGCTGCCCCCCCGCTGCAGAAGGTGCTTGCCAGTGATGAGGCGCTCGCCTGGCAGGACGAGGGCGTCCATTTCGATGCGAATGGTCAGCCAATGCTCCGGCTCCGGCGGACGGCGGTGGAGCATCAGGCCTGGGCAGATCCGCAGAATGCCGGAATCGTGCAGGTGGAGGTGCCGCGCCAGGAGGTCATGTACGTGCCCGTGCAACTTCACTAGGGACAAGCCCGACATCTGAAACTTCAAACCCAACCACTACCATGAAACTGAAACCATTGAATCGATTGCTGCTGGGTGCCTGCCTGCTTTCTGCGTGCCTTGCCCCAGGTGTGAATCTTCGGGCCCAGGACCAGGAGGGGGCTGCCCCAGGGAAGCAGGAAAAGAGAGAGAAGGAGTACAAGATGGAGAAGCGCCTCGAAACAAAGACGCGCGAGATCCCGGAGCGCCCGACCACGCTGAAGCTGCGGGACAAGATGCTCTTCACGAAGACGCAGAAGCCTGGCGTGAAGATCCCCTTCCTCGGCGTGGTGCTCGGCCCGGTGGATGAATCGCTTGGGTCGCAGCTTGGCCTGCCGGATAGCATCGGTGTTCTGGTGCGCGCCGTCATGGACGACAGCCCTGCCGCCAAGGCGGGTGTGATGCAGCATGATGTGCTCCATTACTTTAACGATCAGCTTCTGGTGAATGAGCCGCAACTGCTGGCCCTGGTGCGCCAGGCCGGCATTGGCTCTGAGGTGAAGCTCACGCTGTTCCGCAAGGGCAAGAGCGAAATCCTGACCGTCAAGCTGGGCGAGATCCTGGCACACGAGGAGGAATCTCGATACTTGCAAGACGCACCGCACCGGGGGTGGGCGCCGCATCCTCCGCCGATGCTGCCTCCCGGTTCCGGCGACGTTCGCTGGACGGTTCCCGCGCACAACCCGGAGGCTTACGAGAGTGAGCTTCGCGAGTTCCAGGAAAGAATGCAAAAACTTCATGGGAATGCGGAGGAAATGCGCCGCGAAATCGAGCGCTTCACCGCCCGCATGCAGGAAGCGGCGAAGAAGAAACAGGGCGTCCTCCACCTTCAGGACAAGGTCAGCTCGGACCCCGAAATCCGGGTGCAGGTGCTGACCGATGGAGATGATGGCAAAGACGCCGTGGCCACGGCCATTTCGAGCGCCACCGGCAAGGACGGCACCACCATCATTACGCATAACAATGC
>JAEYUU010000488.1 GCA_023429545.1 Verrucomicrobiota bacterium | reverse complement strand
TGTCCATGGTGGCCATCGCGAGACCGGCGCCATTCACGAGACAAGCGATGTTTCCATCCAGGCCGATGTAGTTCAGATTATACTCGCTGGCGGCGACTTCGCGGGGATCCTCCTCCGACTTGTCACGCATGGCGACAATGTCCTTCTGGCGGTAGAGCGCGTTGTCGTCGAAGTTGAACTTCGCATCGAGCGCCACCAGTTGGTTGTCCGCAGTCAGGGCAAGAGGATTCACCTCCACCATGGAGCAGTCGCATTTCAAGAAGAGGTTGTAGAGCGCGGAGAAAAGCTTCACCGCCTGGTTCATCAGCGGTCCGCGCAGTCCAAGGGCCGCGGCGACCTTCCGGCACTGGTAGGCCTGCAGACCCAGCGTGGGGTGAATGCCTTCCTTGATGATTTTTTCCGGGGTCTTTTCCGCGACCTCCTCAATGTTCACCCCACCCTCGGTGCTGGCGATGATGGCGTGGCGGCTGTTCACGCGATCCAGGAGGATGGCAAAGTAGTATTCCTTGGAAATGTCCACGGATTTGGCGATGAGCACCTTGCTCACCAGTTTGCCATCTGGTCCGGTCTGGTGGGTCACCAGCGTCTGGCCGAGCATCTTGCCCGCGATGTCCTGCGCCTCGTCCGCGGTATTGATGACGTGCACGCCCCCTTTGAAGCCGTTCTTGAACGTGCCCTTGCCGCGACCGCCGGCATGGATCTGAGCCTTCACCACAAGCCCCTCACCGCCAAGCTCGCGCGCGGCCTCCCCGGCCTGAGCCGCGGTGCCAGCCACCTTGCCTTTTGGCGTGGCGACACCGAATTTTTCAAAGAGTTCCTTGGCCTGGTATTCGTGGATGTTCATGGAAAGGAAAGTGGCAACGGGGGACGGAAAGCGGGAGCCGCGAGCATAGGGACACGTCCCTCACCGTCAAGGCAGAGAGTTGGGAGAGTTTGGGGTTTCGACCGTCCCGGCATCTTCGGAGAGGGGCGAGTTTTTCGCGCGAAGAGCGGGAGTTCGTCCGGTCTGACAGGGCGGAAAGAATTCAAACCCGGCCGAACGATCTATCGTATTTGGGGCTCAATGGGATGTCGCCTTAGGTGACTATACACCTAATGTTCCTACGAAACAACCGTGAAATCACGTGTTTCCGCGCGGGACGGGGAAGTTCCCTTTGGTTCTGGATGCTTTGGGCCCTGGTCCGCTTGCTCGCGCGCTTCACGCCGGGCGAGGAGCGCGCCGAACCCACAAGGCCCTGCCATGCGGCCGATACGGCGGTCGAAAGGAGGGATTGTCCCTTTTGCAGTCATGGGCCGTCAGGCCGGGATGGAGCCCTGCCTGACATGCCCAATTCTCATGCTGGGGCCGGAATCTATCGCCGCGGCAGAACCACGCGATCCATCAGTCCACGCAGCACCGTTTTGATGCGCCGGTGCCTCTCGATCCACCGAGCGAAACGTTCCCCGTATCTGATGTAGAGCGAACGGAACCATGCTGGGGCCTCGTGCAAAAGCCATTCCCGGAACACCATCCAGTCCGGATTCGTTTCGCCGTACACAGCACGGGCAACCCAACAAATCGGAGGCGGAGGAGGCGGCGGCGGAACCGTGGAAGATTGCACGACGTTCTTCGACTTGTAATCGGAGGGAGAGTTCGTATTCATAATGAGTGGCTCTGAATGTGCAGGGGCGTAACCCTGGTTTTCTTCCCCATTTCGCCATTTCAGCTCGAGACCTCGGAGGATTTTATGCACCGAAGCGGTTGCGGTGTCCAGTGACAACTTAAAGCAACATAAAGTTCCGCTTCCTGACAGTAAAGAGCGAACGGGGATGGTCTCCGCCGACGCGCCAGGAACTCCCCGGCAAAACGCAGGCTTGCGCAAACCCCTCACCGGGAGTTTATTTCCTGTTGATGCGTCCCGGTAACATCAGCACCCGGCTCAATGTCAGCCTCGGCGAGACGGTTCTCGTCGGGAAGATTGTGCGTGAGTTTGGGCAGTGGCACGGTATTCCGGAAGATGCCCTCTTTGTGGTGAATCTCTCCCTGGATGAGCTGGTCACGAACATCGTGACCCACTCCCAGAAGCAGCCGCCTCCTCCGCAGGAGATCGTGCTGCGGCTGAGCACCGTGAAAAACGAGGTCCGAGCGGAGGTGGAGGATGACGGCTACGCCTTCAACCCCCTCAGCATGCCTTCCCCGGACGTTGATACGCCGCTTCAGCAGCGGGATCCGGGAGGACTCGGCATCCATCTGGTTCGCAGCCTCATGGACTCCGTGAACTACCAGCGCATCGGCATGCGCAACCGCCTGACCATCTCCAAAAAAGTCGCCTGAATTCAATCGTTCCCGCCATGACCTTCAACATTGAAACCCAGCCCGGACTTTCCATCGCCTGCCTCGGCGGCCATGTGGACACGCTGAACGCGGGTGAATTGGAGAACACCTTGGTGGCTCTGGCAGACACGGGGGAAAACCAGCTCCTTGTAGATTGCACCTCCCTTGAATACATCAACAGCGCAGGGCTGCGCGTATTTCTGCTGGTGGCCAAGCGCAAGGAGGCCACCGGGGGCAAGTGTGCCTTCTGCGGACTTACCACAAACGTGAAGCTGGTGTTCGAGACCATTGGCTTTGACCGCATCCTCACCGTGTATCAGACACGGGAGCTTGCCCTGGCGCAGATGCAGCCGCTCTCACAGGCGGTCGCCTAATCCTTCCTAGCGACGGTGTTTGCCAATCTGCTCAAAGGCTCGCTGAGGTCGCGGTTCACCCGTCTGATTGGCATTCCTGCTTCGATATTCCTGGTCTCGGCGTTTGGCCTGGTGATCTACCTGACTTTCAGCCATTCGGTGGAGTCCACAGCGGCGGAGGCCTTGGGTATGGCGCGGATCCACGCGGCGAAGCTGGACCAGAAACTGGCGAGCGCAGCCCAGGTGCCCCACATGCATGCGCGTCTGTTTGAAAGCGGCGCCATGAAGGACCAGGCCACCGTGCAGAGATACATCACCGAATCTCTTGCCAAGACGCCGGGCATCTACGGCAGTTGTCTGGCTTTTGAGCCGAACACAGTCATCCCCGGCGTCACCAACTACTGTCCCTACGCCTACTGGAAGGAAGGCCAGCCCACTTTTGAAAATTTGGTGCCGCCTGGGTACAATCACTTCGACTGGCCCTGGTACAATGACCCCAAGCGCCTTGGCCATGCCTTGTGGACGGAACCGTTCTTCGACACCGGTGGGGGCAATGTCATCATGACCACGCGGAGTGTGCCATTCCGCAAACCAGGTCAGGATGGCGCGCCGGGCGAGTTCTGGGGCGTGGCGACCATCGACATCTCGCTGGAGAGCCTCCTCTCAGACCTCAAAACGCTGACCGTTGCGAGGACGGGCTACGCCCTGCTCCTGAGCCCGGAGGGTCGCATCCTCGGCTGTCCGGACAAGTCGAAGATCATGAACACCAAACTGGAGCAGCTCAATCCGGAGCTGGCTGCCATGCTGATGCCCGGCAGTGAGGGATTCGTGGCGGCCACAGATCCCCTGCAGAAGCGCGCGGTGCGGGTGGCGTATTCTCCGGTGCCCGCGGCGAATTTCATGCTGGCACTGGTCTATCCTGAGCGGGAGGTGTTTGCGGATGCGCAGCGGCTGCTGAATTATCTGCTGATCATCGGTCTGCTCGGTCTTCTTTTCCTGTTCACGGTCCTGTGGTTCGTGGCCCGCTCCGTGAGCGAGCCGGTGTCAGAGCTGGCCAGTGCGGCACGAAAGATTGCGGACGGCGATCTGGTAC
>JAEYUU010000442.1 GCA_023429545.1 Verrucomicrobiota bacterium | reverse complement strand
GCCTCGGTGAAGTCTTCCGCGTGGAGGAGGGAGGAAGCGGCGGCAGCAAGGAGGATTGCGGCGAGAAGTTTCATAGGTGAGGACGGCGCGTTTGGTATATCAGAAAATGATGGAACAAGGAAGGGGTGGTGTCAGGGAGTCACTCGTGGAGAGGTCACATCAAACCAGGCTTCTTGATCAAAGGCGGTGGTGTCATCAATGACGCGTTCTCCTTTGAGCTGGGGGTGGTCTGCTTCGCGTTCGATCACTAGATCGTAGGACTTGTTGACTTCGCGCGGAAAACCTTGCACCACCTTCTCACCCAACATGGCCCAGTGTTTTACAAGCACGGTTTTCGAGGCAAGCGCGCCTTCCAGCACTTTCTCCACCTCATAAGCATAGGCCACCAGGGCACCGGTGTAGGGCGAGATACCCTCCGGCGTGGGCATGGGAGAAACCTCGACCAGTCTTGCCCGCACCTTCACCCGCTGCGGCGCTGGCGGGAAACCGGCGATGCGTGCCTGCGCCGCGTGCGCATTGCTGGCAATTTCCTCGTCCGTGACGATGCGATCGTACAGTGCTACTTGCAGCAGTCCGCCATTCCAGCCTCCACCGAAGGCCAAAGAGTCTGGCCCGGGTTTGGTCGATCCGCCAGCCACCGGTTCCAATTCGACAGGCTCGCCGTTCACGTGCGCCTCGAAGCCCTCGGCGCTGCGGGTCACCGCAAGGTGGTACGGCACCGCGGGCAGGGCCGTCTTGCCCTTCCATGAGGCGGTGCTGTTCACCATCACCAAGTGGCCGCTGTCTTCCCCAATCGTGAAGTCGGCGCCGCTGAAAATGGTGGTCAGCTGGCCATTGGGAGCAGTGCCCTCGTACTGATTTGGCAGGATGAGCGCCTCAAAGGTGGCTGCCGGTTGCGCACGCAGATGCGCCGCCGCGGCCCCCGCAAACTCAGGCTCGGCCTCGTAAGACCCGCCATCCAGCAGCAACTGGCCGAAGCGGCCATACCGTGCGGCATCGCGGCTCGCGAGCACGGACTCATGCCTCGCTCCATCCCGGGTCGTGAACGCATTCAGCGTCGTGCGATCCTTCCAGAAGAACAGCAGACCCTCCTTGCTCGTGGGCCAGGCACTGGCGATGACGGAAGCACCCGGCTGCGCGGTGGAGGGAATCGAGAATCCTTTCAGGTCGGCCTTGTCCGCCTCTGCTATCCACGCGTCCGGATAGGCTTCGCCGCGGTTGTCGTGGGATACCTGCAACCACGCCTCCACCTTGTCTGCCGTTTCTGAAAAACGCCCGAGGTAGACCTGAGCCGTGCCACCTCCCTTGTTGATGACCGATCCGTCTTCTCCTTTCTTCTTGGCGTAGGGGCCGGTGATGACCATGAAGCGGGGGTGATTGCTCCAGCGCGGATGGTAAAGCTCTCCGCCTTTCATGCCGGCGCCCTCGCTCAAATTGATCTGCCAGCTCTTCGCGCCGTCATCTGCTGTCATGGCGACCTTGCGATGCTCTCCATCAAAGGTCCACGCCACACCGCTGTTGTCCGGTGCCAGGCCGCTCCAGCAGCCGGTGGTAATCTTCCTGGCGGTGTATTTGTCACCAATGCGAGTCAGCAATCCAGAGTGCGGCCAGGGAAACTGACCGCTGGCCCGGGTGCCATCCCTGGAGAACTGGACATTGTCCGGCGTGATCGGGGTGTCATCATACACCGTCTCGATTTTCGTGGGATCCTGCATTGGAAAACGGATCAGCTTGCCCCCTTCAAGAGCGAGCCCCTTGGTAGCCTTGAGATTGATGACCGCATAGACGTACTCCGTGCCGCTGGCTGGATCCCGCCAGCAGTCCACGGCATAACCGTCGGTCAGGCGCACTGGTGCTGTTCCTTTCCAGTCGGTGCGATAGATCGCCGGTTTGTAGTGCTTCAATCCGCCTTTGCGCACGGTGTTCTTGTCCGTGTAGAGGATAAATTCCCCTGTCACGGAAAGGAGGGGGCGTGAGTAGTTGGCGGGTTTGGAAAGGATGGCGCGCTCGCCTTTCCCATCCCGCGTGTCCACGCCCACAAGCAGGAGCCGGTCACTCTGGGCAAAAGTATCACCCGTGTGTGGTGCTTCAGCCTTGGCCCACACGAGGCGGGTGTGCGCTCCGGTGAAGGCTTCAATGGCCTGGCTGGTCTCTGCAGGGTTGTCGTCCGGCGGATGATCCTTGCCGGACTTGGATTTCGACTTGGACTTCGAGGACTTTTCTTTCGATAATTTGCCCCTGGCATCCTTGGAGTCCTCACGATCCTTGTCGCAGGACGGGATCAGGGCAAGCGATGCCGCGGCGGTGCAGGCCAGCAGCAGAGTGAAATGACGGACAAACTTCATTCAGGGCAAAAAAAACCAGCATGGGTAGGACAAATACGGCCACAGCTCCAAAAAGCAGAGTTCAAGTCTCCGCGAAAATGAGATTTCGCCAGAAAAAGCGGAGCAGCGGTAGGGGCAGGAGCAGCGTCCCTCTTCTCAAGGGAGCCGCAGACGGGGTCACATGGAGATGTGTTCACGGTGGCGCGGTGGGCGCCTCATGTGCGTCCGCGCCTGGTGTCTGGCCGGGGGTAGCAGTCACGAGAAGTCCCTAGGTTGACTTTAAGCTGGTCGCAAGCACTTTCGCCACCCCATGCGCATCCTCTCAGGACTCCAGCCCACCGGCCGGCTTCACCTCGGCAACTACTTCGGCATGATGCAGCCCGCGCTGCAGCTTCAGCACGAGGGGGAGGCATTCTATTTCATCGCGGACTACCACTCCCTGACGGCCATCAAGGATGCCAAGGTGCTGCGCGAGAACGTGCGGAACCTGGCCATCGACTTCCTCGCCTGCGGACTGGACCCCGAGAAGGCGGTGTTCTTCCGCCAGAGCGACGTCCCGGAGGTCACCGAATTGGCGTGGATCCTCAACACGGTGACCCCCATGCCCATGCTGGAGAACTGCACCAGCTACAAGGACAAGGTCGCCAACGGCATCACGCCCAACAGCGGCCTCTTCACCTACCCCGTGCTCATGGCGGCGGACATCCTCATCTACGACAGCGATCTCGTGCCCGTGGGCCGCGACCAGAAGCAGCACCTGGAGGTGACCCGCGACATCGCGGTGAAAATGAATCTCGCCTACGGAGAGGGCCTGCTGAAGATCCCGCAGGCGCGCATCCGCGAGGAGAGCGCCGTGGTGCTTGGCACGGACGGGCGCAAGATGAGCAAGAGCTACGACAACACCATCGGGCTCTTCGAGGAGGAGAAGCCCTTCAAGAAGAAGTTCATGGGCATCAAGACGGACTCCACCCCGGTGGAGGCTCCCAAGCCCATCGAAGGCAGCAGCATCCTGGCTCTCTATCGGCTGGTCGCCACGCCAGATGAGGTGGCGCTTATGGAGCAGCAGCACCTCGCTGGCGGCGTGGGCTACGGAGATTTCAAGAAACGCCTGGCGGAGAAGATGTGGAATTTCCTGGCGGAAGCGCGTGAGAAACGTGCCGCCATCGTGGCGGACAAGGGATACGTGGACGACGTGCTCCAAGCAGGTGCCGCCAAGGCGCGCGTTCTGGCGAAGCAGACGGTCGAACGCGTGCGAAATGCAGTGGGACTCGGCTAGAGCACCGAAAAAGCGGTGGAAACCTCCCCAATGGACGGCGTAGCCTGCGCTACGTGAAACGTCGACATGCCATCATGCTACTGGGAGCGGCGGCAGGGGTCGCCTCGTGTTCTCCCGGCGCTCGCAGGCCGGGAGGGAGGGAAGCGGCCGAGATCACCAAATGGCGCATTCCAATGAAAGTGCGCTCGGGACTTTTCTCAGGCGGGTCCGCAATTTGGGAAGATGCCGTACTCCGCGCCATCCGTGACAAGGATGGGAACTTCTGTTGGATCTACGTAATGCCGTAGCCTCACCACGCCCACCTGATGCAGCTCATGCATCTCCCCCCTTGCGCACGCGCTCTGCACGGACGAAAATTGGCGTACGGCAAGCGTCGCATGTGGAGCCACCTTTTTACATTTCTGGCAGGGGTGATCTGCGGCCTTGGTGGCATGAGCATCTGGTTCGGTCTGCGCTTTTTTGCCGATCTGCGAGCCACGAAGCACGCCGCGGCAGCGGATCTGTTCGCGGTGCTGCCGGGAGAGAGGGACCAGGCGGCGCTGGCTGCGGTGGAGGCCTGCAAGAACCGTCTGCGTTGGAATAAGAACCCGAATCCCGAGTGGTTGCCACCGCTGGTGGATGAAATCCCCAAGTTGGTGCGCGAGATCGCCGCCGTCTACCATCCCAACTCGCCCCAGCCGCTGCTGGCTCCCGGGCTGAGCCATTTCACCCGCGCCCTCCAGCTCGCCGCCACGGATGTGACCGAGTTCCTCCAGACCCGCACGGTGGGCCGGCTGGTGGATGTGAGTGCGCACACCGCCATCAAGACTTGGGAAAAAGGGCGCGAGGTCATGCAGCACGATGCGGTGCAGGCCCTGGGCAAGTGGTACCGGCGCATCCTTCCCGTCTGGCAGGTTCTGCGGTGGAACAGTCCCGTCGTCTGGGCCTCCATGGCTGTCTCGAATGTCGCCGCGCGCACCCTGCAGCCCGCCATCGTGGACATCGTGGCGCGCCGCGCCGTGGAACTCTACAGCGGCCGCGTGGCAGGCAGCATGGATCTGGCAAAGCTGGAGGGAGCGAAGCCAGAGTAGCGCGCAACCAGATGTTCGATGGCGACGTCTGGACAGTGGGAGAGGCATGCGCTAACGGCGGACTCATGAGCACCAGCGCCGCCCCATCTGTCTCCCGAGTGAAACGCATCAGTCCCATGCTGGCCGTGGCGGAAATGGAGGAGACGCTCGAGTTTTACACCAGGGTGCTGGGATTCACCGTCACCATGAGGTCGGAGGAATACTCCATCGTGGATCGGGATGGAGCGACCATTCACTTCATGAAGGCCGCGGACGAGTCCGTCATGGCTGCGGTGCGCGGGCATGCGGAAATCTACATCGAAGTACAGGACATCGAGTCGATGTATCAGCATGCGAAGGGCTGCAAAGTTCCGCGGCGGCTCACCGAGTTGCAAGTGCGTCCCTACGGCATGACCGAGTTCCACATCGATGATCCGAATGAATGCCTGGTGTTTGTCGGGCAGGAGACCAGGTGACAAAGAGTGCCCGGGGTCAGCTCTCCAGCAGCGCCTCGATCTCGGGATCGACGGCGGCACGCAACAGGCGCTGCAGCTCAGGATCGAGGAAGGTGAAGTCGTCCGGGATATCCAGGGCGATGATGCGTGGGAGTTCCTGATCGCGAAAACGCTCCAGAATCCAGGCCTTGTGCTTGTGCTCCATGACGAAGATGGTGTCCGCCCAGGCAACGTCCGCGGCAGTGAGGCGGCATTTCGCTTCAGCGCGCACGCCGGCGGAGCGGACTTCGAGCCGCGCATCATTGCGGTACATCGCCTCCGCGGTGGGGCTCCGCCACTGATTCATCGCGCAGACAAACAGGATGCGTAGCGGCATGTGCAGGGCAGAGACAAGATTACGGCAGCCAGTCTAGGCCAGAACGAGGCGGCTTTCTTCTTGGGTGAGCTCGCGCCATTTCCCTTCTTGCAGTCCCGCTTCCGCGAGGGTGAAGGCGCCGATGGCGGCGCGAATGAGTCGTAGGGTGGGGAAGCCCACCGCAGCCGTCATGCGGCGCACCTGGCGGTTTTTTCCCTCCGTGAGGGTGAGCGCCAGCCAGCTCGTGGGAATGCTCTTGCGCTCACGGATGGGTGGGACGCGTGGCGGATAGGATGGCTCCGGCGTCACCAGTTCAGCCTTGCAGGGCAGCGTGGTGAAGTCCGGCAGCTTCACGCCGCGACGTAGTTTTTCCAGAGCGGCTGCATCGGGAATGCCCTCCACCTGCGCATGGTAGGTGCGCGCGTGGCCGTGCTTGGGGTGCAGGAGGCGTTCATTCCAGCGCGCCTCATCACTCAGCAAGATCAGACCCTCGGAGTCGGAGTCCAGCCGACCGACGGGATACACGTCCTTGGGGAAACCAAACTCCGCGAGCGTGCGATGGGAGGGGTGCTCCTTGGTGAATTGTGAGAGCACGCCGTAGGGTTTGTGGAAGGCGAGTAGCATGGAGAAAGGGTCAACAGTCCAGAGATCAAGTAGGTCAAGGAGGTTACCGGGGCTGATGCTCAGGCCCTTGACTCTTGACCATTGACTCTAGACCAGAAGACTCCGCAGCGGGCTTGCCGATGCAACGACGAACCAGCGTCACAGCCCAGAAAACTGGATTCACAAACAGTGCCAGCAGCAGCAGTTTGTGATAGAGGAACCCGAGCTGCATGACTTCCGTCACCGTGCTGTGAAACACATAGAGCGAGACGCCGAAGAAGAGCGCGATGCGGCGGTTGTGCAGGCCGAGGAAGACGAAAAGCTCCAGCGGAAGCGCGGCAGCCAGGATCACGGTGGTGATCATGGGATTGTCCACCATCCACTGTCCCAGCCAGGCGCTGCTGTCGGCGAGGCGGGGAACGAGATGATCATAAAAGCCCATGCCTTCCGACTTCACCACCTGCAGACCGAAGTAGGGTGTATCAGAAACCCAGTCACCCCTGGATTCCACGAGCTTTGTAATGGCGGATACCACATAGGTGGCTGCCAGGGACTGGCGGCCCCAATCCGCTGCAAGTTGCTGGCGGTTGAAGCCATGTGGCATGGAAAGCCGCGTGCGCGGCTGGATGGCGGCCCACACGTACGCCAGCCACTGTGCCAGGAGCACCACGGTGAGGATCTGGGTGGTGTGGCCAATGGCGCCCTGGGAGTTTCCCAATACGCCGAGGCCGATGCTGGCGACCAGCACTGGGAACAGGGTGATTACCGGAAGGACATTCGCCACATAGAGAAGCAGGCACACCAACCACAGTGGCACCAGGTATGGGGAGAGTTCCTCCTTCCCCAGCCAGGTGAAATCCACTCCCCAAACGGCAAGCCCATGCGGTTGCGGCTGCTGGTCGAAGGGTGAGGGATGCTGCAACGTGAGCCATGTCGCCCACGCGATGATGCAGCGCATCACCAGCGTTTCCCACCAGGCATGGCGCATGGGCTCAATGGCGAACCAGAAGCGGAGAAAGCGCCGCCACAGAGGAAGCTGCATGGGCATGCCCGCAGCGGCAGGAGCATCAGTGACCGCCGCACTCATGAGCGCACCTCCCCCACCAGCTTCTCGCGTTTCACGATGGTTCCCTCCTCAAGCGTGATGTCCACCTGATACATGCGGAAGCCGGGGTACTTGCCCACCACTTCCCGCGCCTTGCTGGTGTCGCGAAGTTGCCTGAGGGTGGCATCACCCGCCGGCCGGCATTCCTCGCCAGTCATCTCCACGAGGCGTTTGCGGTACTTGCCTCCGGAAGCAGCGGCCTGTTCCTTGAGCCGGCGCACCTCAGCCTTCAGATACTGGTCGTAGGTCTTCTTCACGCCTGAGCCCCAGTTGCCAAACGTGGGCACCAGTGCCACTGGCTTGTTCTCCAGATCCGTGACGTAGACGTAGTACGCCGTCTTCTCGAACGTCGAATACATCGGGAAGTTCGAGAAGGGATACCACTCGCCGTGCTGTTTCTCGTCTGGGTTGTTGCGCGTCAGCCACGGCACCAACGCGCCGGTCACAAAAACAAAAAACCAGTGCAGCTTGAAAGGAATCCAAGCAATGCACTGGCGGAGTCGGGTCATCATTCAGAAATAATTGGACGCGCGCGCCGGCTCCCGCCACGCGCATCTTGCAGAGAGTTGCGCGTTAGTTGCCTTCGCCGCCGATCTTCAGGAGTTCCACTTCGAACACGAGCGTGGAATTCGGGCCGATCTTCGGGGGGCGCACCTGCTCGCCATAGGCCAGCTTCGCGGGGATGAAGAACTTGTACTTGCTGCCCACGGACATGAGCTGCACGCCTTCCGTCCAGCCGGGAATCACGCCATTGAGGGGGAACTCAACGGGTTCGCCACGCGCAATGGAACTGTCGAATTCGTCGCCACTGATGAGGGTGCCCTTGTAGTGCACGGTCACCTGGTCGGTGGCCTTTGGCTTGGGACCATCAGCTTTCTTCAGCACTTCATACTGCAGACCGCTGGCGGTGGTGGTCACGCCATCGCGCTTGCCGTTGTCCGCGAGGAATTTTTCGCCGTCTTCCTTGTTCTTCGGGCCAGCCTTGGAGAGCTCAGCCGAGGCTTTCTCCATGTCCGCCTGCATCTTGGCCATTTCTTCCTGCTGCTTGGCCATCTGCTCCTGCTGCTTGGCCATCATGGTTTTCTGGAAGGTTTCCATGGCCGTCTTGAGGTCGGCTTCGCTGTACTTGCCTTCCTTCTTGTCTTCCAAGGCGTCCTTCATGCCCTGCGCCACGGTTTCCGGCATGATGCCCAGACCGTCACGCTTGAAGTCCGAACCGAGCTGCTTCCCGATCAGGTAGCTGATTTTATCCATGTAGGCTGGATCTTCCTTCGGCGCTTCCGCAGGAGCGGCGGCGGGTTTGGATTCGGCAGACTTCTTCTCCTGCGCGCCCAGCGGGGCGACGATGGCAAGAGCGACAATAGGGCACAGGAGGATGGATTTCATGGTAGAGCCTGAAACCTACGCTCCGTGTCGCGCCGTCGTCAACCAACGGATTCGGGGCGTTGCATACTTGTTTAAAGCCATGGTACCGGCAAGATGGTCACCTCTGGAGCAATCCGCCCCCTGAAGGGCACCTCGCGCTGAGGTTCAGCTACTTCTCCGGCAAGATGAAGGCTCCCTCCCAGTCTGGCGCCCGCCAAGACGGGACGATGTCGTGGAGGCAGAAGCTCCTCCACAAAGCCTGGACAAGGGACCTTGCAGGCATGTCCCCCCTTTTCCCGGATTCCCCGCACCCAGAGTTGCTTTGAAGCCGTTTCTACCTTGGAATCGAGCAAGTTCTAAGATTCAGGTTCCAAGACCTCAATCCCCGTGTTCTCCATTGTGTCCGGTTTGACCATGCTTCGATTCGACGGAACATGTATGTTGAGAGACAGGTGCGGCCACCCTTGGCGCGCCCGCCTGACCGCAGCCGCGTCTCCCGCGAAAGTTAGGCAACCGGTTGAATAACTCCCTTCGTGATCCCGTCAGAATCCATGAACGACCCCGCCGTGGCTTCCCCTGCCGCTCCGCCCTCCAGCGAGGTCGCCGATTTGGAACTGGTGAAACGGTGCCAACAAGGCGACTTGCGGTCGTTCGATCATCTCGTCACCCGCTATCGAGGAAAGGTTTACGGCATGTGCTACCATCTCGTACAGAACGACCAGGATGCATGGGACCTCGCCCAAGAGGCCTTCATCAAGGCGTGGAAGGCGCTGCCGTCATTCAAGGGTGACTCGTCTTTCTACACGTGGCTGTACCGCATCGCCCACAACGCCTCCTATGACTGGCTGCGCAAGAAGCGCATCCAGGGCGACGGGGAGTTCAATGATGAGATTGGCCGTCCGGTGGCCGCCGGAGCGGAGGCGGTGCCCAAAGGCGACTTCCAACCAGACGAAGTGCTGAAGAACCGCGAACTGGGAGTGCGTATCCATGAGGCCATTGCACAACTCAGCCCGGATCACCGTACCGTGATCCTGTTGCGGGAGGTGGAAGGTCACAGCTATGAGGAGATTGCACAAGCAACCACCAGCAGCCTCGGCACCGTGATGAGCCGACTTTTTTACGCACGCAAGAAGCTTCAAGAACTGCTCAAGGACACTTATGAAAACGCCTGATGATCAACTGCTGGGCCGCTGGCTCGATGGGGAACTGACCCCCGAGGAGCATGCCCGCTTCGAGTCCATGATGGCTGCCGACCCCGCCCTGCGCGAGGAGGCCCAGTCCATGAAAAAGATCGGCGAGGCCATCCGCTCCCATGTGACCCTGGAGCGTGAGGTACCTCACGCAGACTTTTTCAACTCGCAGATTCAGGAGTGCATTGCTGCGGAACATCAGGCGGAGCAGCGTGCCAAGACCGGTGCCAGGTCCGCCGCCACGTGGCTGGACTGGCTCCGTGCCCCGTGGGCCTATGGCGCCGCGGCAGCCGTGCTCGCCGTGGGGTTCTTCCTGCTGCAGCAGCCCAAGGTGACAGGCGCCCACACTCAGATTCTGAGCCTGTACGCTCCCAGTTCCACCGTGAAGGCCACGGCAAGCTACAATGCGGAGGCGGAGGCCACGGTCTTGATGCTCGACGGACTGGAGGCCATTCCTGCAGACCGGAACGTGGCTGGCTTCAATGTCCACCACAGCGAGAATGACTCCCAGATGGCCACAACGACTCTTTTTGACGTTCAAGGAGACGTGCTTCTGGTGATGTCCAAAGACGCCGCCAGCCGCCCGCTTGTCATCAGTGGCGGACTTTAAGCGAAATCGAGTTCTTGATGAGACCCCCCGCCATCGCCCTACTTCTGAGTCTCGTCGGCACGGTGCTCTCCGCCCAGACCGCTCCCCCTGCTGCGGCCACGACTGCCACGACTGCGCCTTCGACACCGGCCATC
>JAEYUU010000332.1 GCA_023429545.1 Verrucomicrobiota bacterium | reverse complement strand
GCCTGCGAGAGACGCCGTGCAATGGCATCGAAGGTTGCACGCGCTTCGCGAAACTCGCCGACACGAGCCCTGGCCTGGCCCCAGGTGCGCTGGGTGTCAGACAGCACCTGAGCGAGGAAGATCATGAGCACGGACAGCACCGCCATGGAAACCAGCAACTCCACCAAGGTGAAGCCACGCGCCGCCACCGGCCGTCTGGAGGATGTGGGATGCACATTCATGACATGGCTATCTGGACGCCACCGGTTGGCTCTCCGCATACTTGTCCATCTGCGCCACGAGGGTCTGAGCCTTGCGGCAGGTATCGGGTCTGGTCAAGGCCGCATCCGGATTGGGACTCTCCGTCATGAGCATCCTCACGGACTTGAGCCGTGGATTGGGCTGCAGCATGCCGGGCAGCGTCGGTGCATCAGCCACAGTGACGCGCACGGTGAAGATGGCGCTGAAGTCGCCGTTTTTGACGCGGGTACCCTGGCCGTCAAAAGTGTAGTCCCGGCTCCCGCCATTCTGCTGCTGCTCCAGCACCTCGCTCCATTCCCGCATGCGATAGTCCGCCGCGATCGCCTGCACGATGCGCGCCTCCGCGGCCACGTTGGAGGACTGGCGCAGGGCTTCCAGGGAAAGCGGAATCATTCCCACGAGGGTAACGATGACCGAGGCGGCAACACCCACGGCAATCGTTGTCTCCGCGAGCGAGAATCCAGCCGCGAACTTTTTTGAGGATGATGATTCCTTCACGGTCATGGCGCAAAAGTTTTTCTTCCTATTACCCGGAACCTATAATGGTCATCCAAGGATCCATCCCGCTCCGGACTGGCGATGAAGTCGGGCAGATCGGGATCATTGGGATCCAGATAGCGCTCGATGATGGCGGAGCCTCGCTGCTCGGCAGAGATGGTGTCCGTCGCCTCGTTCCACTCGGCGGGCGCGGTGGAGCGCGCTTTTTTGAGCACCTGCACGCGATAGTGCACCTGATAGATATTGGACTTGGTGGTGAGACGTGGGTAGAGCTGGTTGTAGGGAGACTCGCGGGTGTTGTCACCAGTCAGTTCGAATCCATCCTTCTGGGTGTTGAGGCTGCCGTTCCACCACTCGGTCATTTCATCGTAACTTGGAGACTTGCTGGGCTTCCCGTCGCTGCGCGGGTAGTAGGGCGCTTCACTGGACGCGGTCTTGGTCTTGGGTTTGGGAACGAGAAAGATGTCACAGATTTCCGAGGCGGTGCGGAAGATGTCCCCCTGGTCGAAACGGCGCTGGAAGCCATTCATTGTCTCCTCCGCGTTCACTTCGTAGACGGTGTCGTACTTCAGCCAGTGTTCCCAGCTCTTGTAGCACTCCTCCATCTGCGAATCAGTGACCTTCAGCGTAGTGCCGTCCTTGACCCAGGCTATTTCATGGGGAAGGGCGCTGATCCTCACGCCTCGCAGTGCCGCGTGCAGACCGGTAGCCCGCCGGATGTAGGCGAAGGGCATGATCTGGCTGTTCATGTTGATCTTGCCCGCCGTGGACAAGGGCTCGCTGATGGCATAGGGCTCGACAATCGGCATCCAGAACAGATCCAGCATCAGGTGATCGCGGGGCGCCTTGAAACCGTAGTGATCTGTCTGCGCCGGGTCCGAGGTGGAGGCGCGCGATCGGGAAGGTGGATTCGGACAGAAGAGCAGCGTCTGCCATGGACTCACCTTGTTTGAGTTTGCCGGGATGGGATGAACCCCCGTGGGCAGCGACCCGAACGCCACCGCGGAACAGATCTGGCGGTTGGGTGCGTACACCCTGCCGGAGTTTTCCTCGGTGAATCCATCGCGTGCGAAATACCCTGCCCTGACGCTGGTTTGTCCGTTGATGCCCGTGTCATCCGGTTTGTTGATGTACGGGCCATCTTCGATGCGGCCCATGCCGTTGTCCCAGTCGCCCGGACGTCCCGTGCCGATGGCGTTGTAGGCTCCATCCAGGCGGTAGGGGGTCGCCGGCTGGCAATCCTGCCAGTATGGCACATCACGAAGGAGGCCATACGGCTTGTCGATCTTGGTGGGGGAGCTGATGACATAGCCCGCCAATTGCCATGAGTGCTGTTTGCCTTGCGTGCTGGGAATGATGTAGGGGGCCTCATAGCCACGACCATAGTGGCCCAACCATGTTGTGCCCGCATGACGCAGGGACTGGGCCTCCTCCTTGGTGTCGCTGTCATAGTCCGCGTGTTTGGTGTAGTAGTCCTGAGTGATCTCACGCAGGGCACACATCACCCGGAAATCCCCCTTGGCCGGATTGTTTGCGTTCGTCACCACCGAGCGCACCGTGTCTCCGAGAAGCAGGAGATAGTTCTGCAGATCGTTCTTGTTCAGCCGCTCTTGCAGGCTCATGCACGCCACGACTGTCTTCAAGTCGTTTACGGGGGTCACGTTCGAGTCCCAACGCAGGCGCGGCACAGGCCATTGAACGGTCGGAGTTGGGAAATTCAGTACCGCCGTCTGGATCAGCGTGGTGTCATCCAGCTTGCCAGGGGCGCCTGCGCCCAAGTGCACCTCCACTGTGATGGGTCCACTGGTGAACTGGAACTTTTCGCCATTGGAGACATCCACCTCCTGGCTCACGAAGGGAAAGGAATTCGTCTCGTCCGCACCTATGCCGCCCGGAGCCACCGTCTTTACTGATTTGTGGGCCTTGAAAAACTGTGCGTGCATCGAAGTGTAGGCCGTGGAGTGGCCATAGTCGAACGCGGCGCCGGCTGGCACCCAGGAGCGATTCACACCGGCGGAAGCAAAGCCCAGCGGCTTGCCATTGGCCCTCCATTTTTCGAGTCCTTTGATGCGATAGCGGACATTTGGCGTGTACGGAGGCATGCCCACCACAGGGGTAAACGGCTGCAGCACAAGGAAAGCGCGCATTTTTTTGGTCTTGTCCGACCTGCGGTCCTTGGGATTCTGGTCGAGGGGCTCTTCGGGCTTCGCGGGATCCATCTCCACCTCGGAGGCCATGAACACCACGCTCGCTTCAATCACAGTCGGATAACGACCAAACGCCTTGAGCTTGGCACCGAAGTTCTCCGAGCTGGTGCCTGAAGCAATGACTGGCACCGCAGATGCCTCTGCCAGGAAGCTGGGATTGATCCCGGTATAAGCGCGCGGAGGAATATAATGATATTTCGGCGTGGTATACGGGTTGGAGGCATTCACCCCCCAGCGGACCAGGTCGAACATCTCGAGCAGGATCTGATTGCGGTTCAGCGTTCCGTACTTCTCATCGAACGTGGCCGTGCCGAAACCGGGCACGCCCTTCTTGGTGAGCGTCTGCAGATAGCCAAAAACTTTCTGGTTTTGCGGAAGCGCGAAGTCCTCGGTAGGACTTTGAGAGGATCCTTGTTTGCTCGAATTATTCTCCCAAGTGGAAGCACGATGGAAGCTGGCGGTCCTGCCAGCGGCGGTGGCGCAGAAGGCCAGCAGCTTGTCCTTTGCGGTGCGTTTGTTGGTCTCCGCCTGGATGGGCCACAGGGATACTCGCGGACGATTGAAGACATTGACCTCCGGTGCGCGACTGTGGGCGGTGAGGAAGAAGCGGCTCATTTCCAAGTCCGCCGCATCCACCGCGCCCCCAGAGGCGTTCACCGCGCGCTGGGCGGTGCTGGTGTCGAAACCGGAACTGTAAAAAAACTCATCCACCGAGGTGAAGAGCCGCTCGCGCTTCACCGGCAGGCCATCAGCACTCGTGGGCGATTCCGTGCCTCCGCGAGTGCCTTCGCCCGCCAAGCCCGGATTGGTCCTGGGAATGAGATCATAGATGCTCTTCAGGTAGGTCTGGTAGGCGGACTTGTTTGCTACTGTGCCATCGCTTTGCACGATGGGAAGCTGGGGCTTGTAGCGGTCATCGAAGGCCTGAAGCACAGCGCTGAGGCTGGTCATCGCCGGATGGCCGGGGAAGCGCTGGAACTCATTCTGGGCCGGAATGTAGTACGCGAAGTTCCGGTCTGACCAGCCCACCGTCTTGGGCACATCCCATGGCGTGCCCTCAGCGGCGGTGTTGAGGTTGACCTTGCAGCTTTCGTCATCCGTCCAGAAGGCGATGCGACCCACGATGGGATTGGTCTTGGTGACGGCGTCGCCATCGAAGGTGGCCTTGTCCCCTAAACCTCCGGTAGGAACGACGATGCGTCCATCCTGCAAGACATAGAGCCAGCGTACCGGCATGGGCAGAGGCTGCTCCACAGTGCCGCCCGGCACCGTGGTCGCGATGCCAAAACCGGCAATCTTCCCCGTCCCGCTAGCACCCGTGGGATCTTCCAGGGCAGCCGCATCAAGAATGGGATAGACGCGCCTGGCATTTCCCTCGGCGTTGATTCGGGCCACCGGCTCGTTCAAATCCGTGAACTGCGCCCGTGTCTCTTTCCATTTGCTGAGCGTGTCCGCCTCGGCCGTCGCGCTGAAGCTGGTACCCGCTTCGGACATCTTGTCGGAGGAGTAAAGCCGCCATGCCGTCTCCAGCCTGGAGCGACCGCCCGGTCCTCCCGAGCCTGTGCCGAACACGCGAATCATGCCCGGCTGAGAGGCCCAGGACTTCGTCATCCCCAGTCCGGAGGTGGCCTGTCTCACCTGTCCCATGATGATACTGACAGGCATGTCCGAGAGCGTGCGCACTTGGGAGGACTGGCTGAACGCGGCGGAGGAGCGCGTCTCGGAGGAGCCCATGGACAGCAGCGCAAGCACCAGCACCATGAGCAGGGCCATGATGGAAAGCACCATGACGATGGCCACGCCGGATGACCTTGGGCGCCGGGATGCGGGGCGGTTTTTCATGGGTGTACGATGGTATAGTACAGAATGCGATTACAACACATGCACGGTGCGACGTCGGCGCAGGACGAGCAGCACGAGGCCGCCAAGCAGCAGGAGCGCCCGGTCAGGCTCGGGCACAACCCCCACGGAGATGTAGAGGCCGCTCGCGTCCGTGGAAGTGACCCAGCCAAGGCCGGAACCCAGCGTGGGCAGATCCAGCGTGGTGAAGTCACCAGTGAACTTGGTGGCCGCGGCGACGTTCGACCAGTCGAGCAACTGCCACATGTCACCTTCCATCCAGTCCGTGGCGGAGAAAGTTGTGGTGTCCGTGACTTTCAGCGTGCCGCCGAGAATGATGCTCGTGTCGCTGCGCAGGACGAGCTGGTCGTTCGATTCCGCAGGGTTTTCGCCGCCCAAATTGTCATAGATGTCGAACTCCAGCGTGCCCAGGAGGGAGATGGTGCCCGTGCCACTGGTGGACAGATCCAGGGTCTCGCTGGCAATGTCTCCAGCGTTGCCCACCTCAATCACACCACCACTGTTCACGGTGATGCTCTGTGTGCTCGTGATGAGTCCGATGGTGCCCCTGCCGCCAAGCCGACCACCGGACTCCACGACGACATTCCCGGTGCCAGTCGCCGAGCCACTGGTGTTGTTTGCTCGCAGTAATCCCGAGTTCACGGTGGTCCCTCCGGTGTAAATGTTTGCGCTGGTAACGGCGACGGTGCCTGAAGTGGTCTTTGTCAGCACTCCGCTACCACCGAGGATACCGCTTACCGTTCCGTTCCGCACCGCAAAAAGCGACCCGGTCAGCACCCCGGAGGTACCGGTGATGGAACCGCTGACCAGCGTGACCGCGCCCACCGTGTCGTTATTGACACCCACATCCAGCGTACCGCCGTTCACCGTGATCGCGCCCGAGTCGGCAAGAGTGTCGGTGGAATGCCCAAGCGCCAGCGCGCCGGCGTTTACCGTCGTGCCTCCCGTATAGGTGCTGGTTCCTGAAAGCGTCAGCACACCTGCACCGCTCTTGGTGAGACCGCCGCTGGTATTTGCAGCGAAGGTCGTGGTGCCGACCGTCGCAGCCGCAGTGGCGCCGCCGCCATGGAGGGTTACTGTCAACAC
>JAEYUU010000294.1 GCA_023429545.1 Verrucomicrobiota bacterium | reverse complement strand
CGGTGGAGGTGAAGGCATGAAGCGGTCGGTGATTGTCATTCTTTTCTTTGGTCTGCTCGTCGGCATCTGGCAGGCGGTGTATGCGGCCGGGGTGTGGTCGCCCGTGCTGATGCCCAGCCCGCTGACGGTGGGCACGTATCTCTGGGACTCGCTGCTGGATGGCAGCCTGGCGAAGTCCTCCTGGGTGACGATGAAACGCCTGCTCATCGGCTACGGCATCGGCTGTGTGATGGGATTGCCGCTGGGTCTGATGACGGCGCGCAGCAAGGTGATGAGCGATACGGTGGGCGTGCTGGCGCTGGGCCTGCAGACGCTGCCCAGTGTGTGCTGGGTGCCGCTGGCGCTGCTTTGGTTCGGCCAGACGGAAAGCGCGATGCTCTTCGTGGTGGTGATGGGCACGCTGTGGTCCGTGCTCATCTCCGTGGACAATGGTGTGCGGAACATGCCGCCCATCTACGTGCGCGCCGCGCGCACCATGGGCTCGAAGGGATTTCACACGCTGCGCGCGGTGGTCTTGCCGGCCTCACTCCCCTTTGTGGTGAGCGGCATGAAACAAGGCTGGGCCTTCGCCTGGCGCTCGCTGATGGCGGCGGAAATCTACGTGACCCTGCTCACGGGCTATGGCCTGGGGTATCTCTTGCACGCCGGTCGCGAGTTGGCTGCGATGGATCAGGTCATCGGCGTGATGTTCGTGATCGTGCTGATTGGCCTGCTGGCGGATCGCGTGATGTTCTCCCCGTGGGAGAGGTTCCTGCATCACCGCTGGGGCACGGCGAAGAAGTAGGATGCAGTTGATGGTCTATAGTTGATGGTTGATAGCCTGAGATTCTCAGCGGTCATGGGTTCGAGTTGCTCAGACTCTCAACACTCAACCTTCAGCTCTCAGATTCTCAGGCTATCAACTATCAACCGGAGACCATCAACTAGATCCTCGGCGTCGGTCCCGGGACGAGGCGTGAATAATGCGCCTGCACGCGCATCAGGAACCAGCGCCAGGTGGGGCCGGGGCGGCCGTTGTCGAGGAGGAAGTGGGGGCAGTTCTTGTTCGGCGGATTCAGCCCGCGGCGGGGCCAGTGGTAGTGCGCCTTCACGCGGTCGATGCTGAGGCCGTGCTCATACATGAGGAAGGCGGAGAGCTTCGCGGTGCGGTCGATGGTTTCCGCGAGGTTGTTGCCGCGATGCTCGCACATCTCGATGCCAATGCTGTAGTTGTTCCCCGGGCCGTCGAAGTCGGCATGCTCGCCCTGCTCATTGGTGGGCAGGTGCTGGATGGCCACATTGTCCTGCACGGTGAAGTGCCAGGTGAGGAAGCCGATGCGGTTGCCGCCCTTGCGCTTGTGCGCACGGAGCGCGCCCCGCTTCAGGGCCAGGGCGTGGTTGTAGGCATTCCCGGTGTAGTTCTGCGTGCTGTGGATGGTGATGTAGCGCACGTTCATGGGCCGCTTGTAGCGGCGGCCATAGGTGCCCAAGCGGATCATGTCCTGCTGCAGGCGGACCTCACCGAGGAGGGCGACGGGGACGACCTTGCGATCCACCGGCACGGGTCCCAGGCGTGACTGCCAGGCGCCTCCGCGAGAACTGGTGGAGGAGGTTCCACATCCTACAATCACAACCAGAACAGCCAGAAGGGCCAAAGGCAACAAAAGGCGGAGGGGGCGCATCCCCTGTTCATAGCGCAATGCAGAGCTATGACAAGCGGGGTTGATCCCTCATGCGGGAGTCGGGGGCGGCGGGCAGGGAAGAATGGAGTGCTGGAGTGCTGGAGTGCTGGAGTGCTGTAGGGAGGGAAAGTGCGTGACGTGACGCCTCCGGAGTCATTCAAGACCATCACTCCATCCCGTCCTCCGGCAGCACGGGTGGTGGGTCCGGCTTCACGCGGCGGTGGGTGAGGATGAGCATCACATCCCACAGCACGTAGGACAAGGCGTACCCCACTGGCGCGATGAGCAGCCCGAGCGTCACGCCACCGACATAGAGGGAGGCGATCCAAGGCCTGAAACGTCGGAAGACCTCGCCCAGGCTCGAGAAGTCGCTCATCAAGCTCTTGAGCATTTCCTTCAGGTCCTGCCAGTCGAGCGGTGGCGGATTCCCCAGGCCGAGCACGGTGATGAACCAGTTCCCGAACTCGATCTCCCACCAGGCGACAGGGGGCATGGTGACGGGGTTTGTCACCCAGGTCATGAGCATGGCGATGGGAATATTCACCCGCAGCAGGGCGGCCAGCACAAAGGCCACGCCCATCTGCCCCGGGATGACGAGCATCATGGCAAAGACGCCCACCGCGATGCCGCCGGCGAACGTGTGGCGGGTGGGCTTCCACACGGTCTTGTCCAGGAAATGCCGCGTGGCCCAACGGCGGAAGCGGTTGTTCTTGAGCACGCGCGGATGCCGGAATCTCCGGTACAGCTTGAGGACAAATTTGCGGTAGCGCCGTTGCATGCAGGCGGCGGGCGGCGAAAAGCTGCCCGCAGGATCAAGGATTCTTTTGTCTTGCCACTGGGTTCAGCACCCGCTTAAAGCAGGGAAACGGAATCGGAACAACATCATGAAGAAGATCGAAGCCATCATCAAGCCGCACAAGTTAGAGGAAGTCCAGGAAGCGCTGCGCGAAGCGGGACTTCAGGGCATGACTGTGACGGAAGTGAAGGGCTTCGGCAGGCAGCGCGGGCATACCGAAATCTACCGCGGCAGCGAGTACACGGTGGACTTTGTTCCGAAGACGAAGATTGAGATTCTGGTGGGCGATGAACAGGTCGCGAGCGTGGTGAAGACCATTTGCGATGCGGCCCGGACCGGCAAGGTGGGTGACGGCAAGATCTTCATCTACAACATCACGGACGTGGTGCGCATCCGCACCAGCGAGCGCGACGTGGATGCGCTCTGAGGCTGCTGGAGCGGTGTGGGGATGAGGTGTCCTCATGGCGATGAGATGCCGCGGCGCACGGCATCCTCAGTTCATAAACCACAGGAGGAGCGCCGCGCCCAGCACGAAACGGTAGATGGCAAAACCGTTGAAATTGTGATGCTGGACGAAACGGAGCAGCCACTTCACCACGACAAAGGCTGAGACGGCGGCGGCCATGAAGCCCAGGGTGAGTTCCAGCGCACCTGCGCCGTGGATCTCGCCATCCTTCCAGGCGTCGAAGAGCTTGTACCCGCCGGCAGCGGTGAGGGTGATCATGCCGAGAATGAAGGAGAACTCCGCCGCGGCAGGGCGGGCCAGGCCGAGTGCCAGAGCCGCCATGATGGTGGCTCCGGACCGCGATGTGCCGGGGAAAACGGCCGCGAGAAGCTGGGCCAGACCGCAGACGACGGCGATGGTCCACGTGAGACGGGGATCACCAGGATGGGATTTCTTCCAAATCTCAATGCCCCAGATGACGAAGGCGCCCAGGAGCGTGGCCCAGGCCACAGGCCCAACGGTTTCCGGAAGTTCGAAGTTCAGCTTGTCCAGCACCAGACCGCCCACGCCGGTGATGAAGAAGGCGAGCATGAGCTTCAGGATGTAGTCCCGGGACTCCGCCTGCCGCCAGTTGAGCAGGAGGCCGACGAGCTTGTTCCAGAAAATGGGCAGGAGGGCGAGGGCAGCTCCCACCTGGATGAAGACGGTGAACCAGTCCGGCCGGTGGCCCAGCCACTTCTCTGCAATCAGGAGGTGGCCCGTGGAGGAGACGGGGATGAACTCGGTGAGGCCTTCAATGAGGCCGAGCAGGATGGCAGACAGCCAGTCGGGCATGTGCGAGGGAAAGTGGGGTTTGGCGCGCGCACCTTGGCGGCTGGCCGGGGGCACGCAAGCTGCAATCCGGGGAATTCATGACACGCATTTTGAGAAACTTGCCATGGCATTTCCTAAAGCAGTGTCTAGGGTAGCGGTCCGCGGGATGGCGGGCCATGTTGATTCAACGCCGGTCTCCTTCCCGCTGTCGCACGCCGAATGCCCTGCCGATTTTCCAGCACCGCCCCTCCCCTTCCCCGCATCAGCCTGAGCCTTCAGGTGGCGCTGGCGGTTCTACTGTGGTGGAGCACCACGGGCACGGGGCTGGCTTTCAACACCATCCGCTGCCAGCTCGCGGATGGATTCGATTTCCCCGTGGGCAAGCCTGAAGGGGATGGCTACTACAA
>JAEYUU010000284.1 GCA_023429545.1 Verrucomicrobiota bacterium | reverse complement strand
GTCTGGCTCATGGCGGCGGGAAGGTACTTCTCCAGCACGGCGATTTCAGCCTTCTCCACCTCGGCAAGCTCGGGGCGCTGGGCGGTCTCATATTGCGACACAGAGTCCTGCCGCTTTTTGATTTCCCGGCGGATGACCACAATGGCGTCCGTGTCATCCAGTTCACCGTCCGCGCCGTTCTTCTCAATGGCGGCGTACTTGATGGCCGATTTGAGGGAACGCACGGTATTGAGGGCCACAGTGTCCTTGGCCTTCATGGCGGTCTTGATGTCCTCGGCGAGTTGTGCGGTGATGCTCATGTCGGTGAAAAAAGGTTGGTCATGCGAGAGTGGCACGGCCTGCCGGGTCGCACAAGGGAATGCGATGGACTTCAGAGGACCACTCCCATGAGTTTGGCATAGGCGCGATAGAACTCCCTCACCGGCTCGAAGTGATGACACAGGAGGATGATCGGTGAATAGACATAACGGGGCCACTCGGGAGTGGCCCAGGCGAAGTGTTTGTACACCCAGGCGAGGGGAGGCGGGCTCAGAAAGTACAGAAGCATCGCGCCGGTAACACCCAACCACCAGCCGGTCGCATGACTGCCATCACGACGGGGACTGGGGTCTTCCTGCATGCTTGAATGCTTGGTGGGGCAAATATGTGCGTCGCATCGCCTATACCTCGAACGCATGGTTCCGCGGCAGTTCCACGCCGCAGATCACACAGGTGGAGCGGCGGGAGTTGGTCTTCTGCCTGCAGTTCGGGCAATCGGCGATCCGGGCGGCCATGCGACCGTCCGTACGTCCATCGCGCAAGTCGACCTCCAGCAGCTTGTTCACAAACTCCTCATCAGTGAACTGCGCTCGCTCGCGGAGCATCTCCCACATGGCCTGGCAGTGCAGAGCGAGCCGCTCGAGGCGCCGCTCCTGGCTGGCGAGCCGTTCGTGGACGGCCTCTGCCTTGGAGGCGGCACGGTTCGCGCTGGATTCGGCCTCGTGGATGCGGGCCTGTTGGTAGAGATCGACAATCATGGGAGGTGATCGGGGTGCTCTTGCTACACTTCAAACGGATGCTTTGTCGCGATGACGCTGCCGCATACGACACAGCGTGGATGTCGCGTGTTCACGTTGTTTTTGCATTTGGGGCACTGGATCACGCGCGGCGCGATCTTGCCGTCGCTCCTTCCGTCACGCGTATCCACTTCCACCACCTTGCGCATGAGCTCGTTGCCGCTGATCTTGGTGTGCTCGGACAGCAGCTCCCACATGGCCTGGCAGACGAGTGAGAGCCGCTCCACGCGCTCCGTCAGTTCGGTCAGGTTGCCCTGCGTGGAGGCAACCTTGTGCCGCGTATTCCTGGCTTCCTCGTGTGCTGCATTTATTTCCTGCTGCTGATAGAGATCCCAGACGAAGTCTTCCATGCGCATGAGGATCCGGGATCCAGCGAAGCTCGACAAGTTTTTTCCGCCCGCAGGACTGCTGACTACAACCTCACCGGGATGCCGTGCTTCCGCAGATGGCGCTTCACATCGCCCACGGTGAATTCGCCAAAGTGGAAGATGCTTGCCGCGAGCACGGCGTCTGCCTTGCCCTCGCGCAGCACATCCACCATATGATCCAGACTGCCCGCGCCACCGCTGGCGATGACGGGAATGGTCACGGCTTCGCTCACGGTACGGTTCAGGCCGAGGTCGTACCCGGCCTTGGTGCCATCCGCATCCATGCTGGTGAGGAGAATCTCGCCCGCACCGCGCCGGCACACCTCTGCGGCCCACTCGATGGCATCAAGCTCCTTGCCATCGCGGATGGCAGGCTTGCGTCCGCCGTGGGTGTAGACCGTCCAGGAGCCGCGCTCATTGCGCTTGGCATCGATCGCGACCACCAGGCACTGGCAGCCGAAGGCGCTCGCGGCTTCATCTACCACTTCGGGGTTGAAGATGGCTGCTGTGTTCACGCTGACCTTGTCCGCCCCGGCCAAGAGCATTTGTCGCATATCGGCCACCGTGCGGATGCCTCCGCCCACGGTCACCGGCATGAAGCAGCGCTCCGCCGTGCGCTCCACCACGTCCACCATGGTGCGGCGTTCGTCACTGGATGCGGTGATGTCGAGAAAAACGAGCTCATCCGCTCCCTGGTTGTTGTAGGCCACGGCGCACTCCACCGGGTCCCCCGCATCGCGCAGGTCGAGGAACTTGGTACCTTTCACAACTCGGCCGTCATGGACGTCGAGGCAGGGGATGATTCGTTTGGTGAGCATTAAGAAAATGGATACGTGCCACCCCGGCTCCTGGGAATGGGTGCCGGGCGCATAGATGCGTAGGACGGAGAAGGGGGCTTGGCAAGGGCGGGAGGCAGGTTTGGGAATTTCGTTTGTGTGAGATGTGATGTGCGCCAGCTTCGGCCATCCATATCCAGCTATGAAGCCATCCCCTGACTTAATTCAAAAGATGAAGGAGCGGGGCTTTGATCCTGTGACCATTGCCGCAGAGGAAGAGCGGCTCGCGCATTTTGAAGCTGGATTGGAGCTTTGTCCCTTGATCGAGGCGGCCTTTGCAGGGGTGACGCTTGGACCAGGTGTTGGATTGGAGGAAGCGCTGGCTATCGATGACTACTTGGATTTTGAGACTCGAGCCGCGTATCGCGCGAGAGATGAGAAGCTCGACTGGCGGAAGATCTCCTTTGAGAAGCTGTGTCAATACAACAGCAGCTTTTCCTTCCTCGATGCTGCAGGAGCGAGGTTCCACCTGCCTGCCTACATGATTTGCGAGCTGAATGGTGAATACGGATATGGCTTCGCCTTTTCCCTCACACATGTTAGTGGAGGCTCAGAGCAAAAGTACAGTCTGCTAACGCCGGATCAACGTGCCGTCGTAAGGCAATTCTTGCAGCACATGCTGAAGGATCGTGACAGCAAGATAATGCGACCAGAAATTGAGCGTGCTCTCAAAGAATACTGGCTCTGACCAGAAGGCACACAGGGGGAAGCCAGGCGCAAAGTCATTCCATCACTTCTCCCAGCGCCTTTCCCTCCACATTCGGGATCTCCAGCTTCAACAGCTTCGCGATGGTCGGGGCCACGTCGAGATTCGCCATGCGTGGGATGACCACACCGCGTTTGATGCCCGCGCCGGAGGCGATGAAGATGCCGTCGAGCTCGGGGTCACTGTTCAAGTAGCCGTGCGTGCCGCCATAGTTCACCGCGGGGCCACTGGCTTCTTCACCGGCGGCGCTGGCGTTGAAGGCGTAGCCAGCCTTGGCATAGAGAATGAGATCTCCCATCCCCTTGTTCTCTTCCGGTAGTGGCATGCCCAGCGTGGGGCCCTCGGAGCCATCGATGACCTTCTCCACGCCCTCCGCAGTGGCGAAGAGCTCTTTCAGCTTCGGCAGCAATTCAGCTTTGCGAGCCGGGTCAGTCACGTACACAAAGCACATCCCGCCCTGGGGCATGGCGGCGGCCTCGCAGGTGGTGATCTTCGGTCCCAAAGCCGTGAGGTGCCGGGCCTTCTTCAGCACCACGTTGGGGTAGATGTACTTGTCCACTTTTTTGAAGCCATGGTCGGTGCTGATGACGAAGGTGGTCTTGTCACGCAGGCCGCTTTCATCCACGGCCTTCACCAGGTCACCGACGAGCCGGTCGGCATAGGCAAGGGCAGTGTAGCCCGCGTGTGAACCCGGGCCATAGACGTGATGGGAAAGGTCAGTGTTCAGTACGTGGAACATGAGGAAGTTCGGCTGGTGCTTCTTGAAGATGTAGCACGCAGCGTTCGTCCACATGGTGTCGATCCACGCGATGTTCTTCCGCTGTGGGCCGAGCTGCATCCAGCCGATTTGCTCGGGGGTGATGGCACCCGCGGTAATCATCTCCTGCTCCACCTTGCCGTCCGGCGACGGCAGTTCCGGGAAGCTCCAATCGATGGTCTTCGCCTTTGTCACCGCCACCCAGTCCACCTCGGCGGTCGTCAGACCTTTGGCATTGGCGAGATCATAGAGGGTCGGAGCAAAAACCATGTCTGTCTTGTCTGCCCACTGCTCGATCTTCGGCGGCTTGTCCGTTCCCTGGCGCACGAGGAGGCCGTTGAACAGCACCCCGTGCTTGCGCGGGTTCACCCCGGTGACCAGCGTGGTGTGATTGATCCAGGTGATGGAGGGGTTGGAGACTGTCATCGCCTCCGCTTGCGCGCCCTCCGTAGCGAGCTTGCGCAGATTTGGAACGGGCAGCGCGGGCTGCTTCCAGAGCCATGCCGGGAACCCATCGATGCTGATCAAGATGACATGGCGATCCTTGGGCTCAAGCTGGGCGGAGGCTGGGTTGAGGAGGGCGATCGTGGCGAGCAGTGGGAGAAAAGCGCGGCGTAGCATGGAGATAGGCTTCTATGATTGGCGGAAAGTGATTGTTATTGGGCGGACAAGGCAGGGCAGGTTGTTACTTGGCTGCTGGCTTCGGCGCGTGCTCGCGTTCCGCAGTGACCTTGTACGACCTGCCATCCGAAACCACCTGGATGCGTCCATTCAGTCCGGTGATGTAGGTCTTCGCGCCGACTGCTTTCAGCATCGGCGTGCTTTTCAAGCCGCGCGCATAGCGCTCGAAGACACTGGCGATGGAGACTTCCGGGCGCGTCACTTCGGCAAATTCTTTCGTGCAGTGGATTCCATGGCCGGGAGCGATGAGAACATGGCATTTCAACTTCGCGTGATCCACGGAGGGAAGCAGACTGGCGTTGATGTCTTCACTCTGGATGTCGCCGGGCAGGTAGAAGACCACATCACCATGCTGGATGCGAACACCGAGCGAGTTCGCATTCACCAGATGGTGGGCTGGCGGGTCGTTCTTCGCGCGCTTGTCGGGCAGGGGATCCGTGAAGTAAGTTTCCGGCGGCGCCAGGACCTCAATCTTGAGTGTTGGATCGAGATCCAATGTGTCGCCGGTGAAGGCCGCGAGATGCTGGCCGCGTTTCTTGAACTCATCGCGCACTTTGTTGTAGTCGCCGAGCTCACCGGAATACTGTTCGTTGGAGGAACCGGGGAAAACGTAGCCGGAATCGATGAGTTTTTTGATGGGGAAGTGGTCCTTCAGCCATATGAGTCCGCCGAAGTGATCATAGTGCGCGTGGCTGATGAGCACGCCATCAAGGGCAGTGATGTTGTTCTGTTTGAGGAAAGGCGCCACGAGGTCGCGACCAGCGTTGAAATTCGCCTGCCAGCCATCGGAGGAGAGGCGCTCCGGGTAGGCTGAACCCGTGTCATACAGGAACGTCTTGCCGGAGGGCGTCTGCATCACAATCGCCAGTCCCGCTCCACGCTGAATGTCCGGAATGTCCAGCACGGTAATAGTGAATGTATCCGCGGTGATGGAATCC
>JAEYUU010000212.1 GCA_023429545.1 Verrucomicrobiota bacterium | reverse complement strand
GCAACATCGCAAGCAATGCGATGGCAAGAACTTTCAAGTGGAAGGCGAATCGGCGGGGCTGCATGACAGGGAGGAATATGCGCAGGTGGCGTGGTTGGGACATTGCAGTGAACGAAAGGGACGTGCGCACCTTTCGTCATGGTGACATGGAGCCTTGTAGGTGGCCGTATGAGGTCCGCTCATGCATTTCCGAATCATGCAAAAACCGTGTCCCTTGGTCAAGGGACACGGTTCGAGATGGACTTTTGGTGGCGGCGGTCTTCAGCCTGTGTCCCTAGAATCGATACTCCACACCAAAGAAATACGACCTGCCATCGCCCGGCAGGAACTGGTTTGAGTTGAATGGGCCTGC
Organism: Verrucomicrobiota bacterium; assembly: GCA_023429545.1. Classification (GTDB taxonomy): domain Bacteria; phylum Verrucomicrobiota; class Verrucomicrobiia; order Verrucomicrobiales; family Verrucomicrobiaceae; genus Roseimicrobium. Next base: position 6,260 of record JAEYUU010000212.1, on the reverse strand, counting down.
ACGGCTGATCACGCCGGTGGTGGCGGCGTAGATTTCATCCGTGAGGTTCTTGGCCTCGACATAGAAGGAGAGACCCTTCTTGGTGCGATAGCCGATCTTGAACCCCAAGAGTGCGTATGAATCCGCATCGAGCGTGTTCGCGGAGTCCACGGGATAGTCGGAGAAGGTCCACTCGAGGTTGGGGCCCGCGTAGAAGCCGCAGGGATGCATGTAGAGAAGTTCGGCACGGTAGTAGTGCTCGGGGATGCCGGGGAGCTGGTTGTCGCCGAATTCAGCATCACCATCGAAGTGGAAGTTGCTCCAGAGGTAGTTTTGGCGCAGGACGATGCGGTCAGGCTCGCGTGGTTCCACAGCGAGTACGTTCTTGGCTCCCTTGCCGCTGACGGCGTCCACACCAGCCACTCGCTTGGTGAAGAGGCCTTCCACGAGGGTGACATCGAGACCGAACTCCACGCCCTGGTGGGCGGTGCGTCCGGCATTCACGGTCTGCGTCAGGCCAGGGGCCACGCTGAGTTCCAGCAGCTCATCATCCAGCCAGGAGTAGTAATAGGCCAGGTCCCAGCGGATGCGCCCGTTGGCGGACTTGCCCCGGGTCCCAAGCTCCAGCGTTGTGGCGGTTTGTGCATCGAGTTCAACGAGACCCGCACCACCGGTGGCGGCAGCGGAGAGTTCACCGAAGCTCGGGGGCTCAAAGCTGCGCGCGGCATTGAAGAAGATCTGCGCCGAGTCCGTCAGGTCGTAAATGAAGCCGATTTTCGGGCTGAAGCCCCAGTAGTCCTGCGTGTCGCTGTTGTCGGGCTCCGTGGCGGAGACGGGGAAGTTGTCCTCATTCTCGCGACGTGCGTAGCTCACCTGGCCGCCGAGGCTCAGCGCAAAGCGATCCGTGAGGTAGTGGACGTTCTCAAGGTAGAGATCGAGGTTCAGCGAATCCTGATCGCTGTCCGCGAACTGATCTCCGCGGTCGCCCAGCACGTTCCGGTACCGGCGGTCATGCAGGAAGCCAAATGTTGGAGCGAAGCCCACGATGAAGTTGTTCTTCCGGCCGGCCACATCCGAGGTGTTCAGGTAGTTGAAGTCCAGGCCGAAGTCGTGGCTCTTTTGATCGATCACAAAGAGGATGGGGTGATCGAGGTGCTTGTAGGCATAGTATCCGGACATGGTGAGAAGCGCGTCATCACCAAGGGTGATGGTTGTCTTGTTGGCAATGCGGAAGAGGTCAAAGTCCCGTTTCCAGTTGCTGTCCACGTTGTCGAAGATCTTGTTGAAGCTGCTCCGTGCCGCCTGCTCGGGGTTCGCATACATCTGCTCCTTCGTGATGTTTCCGGGCAGCTCCGAGTCGGTGTGGACATAGGTGAGGTAGAAGCGCGTCTCCACGTCATCACCCAGCTTCAGGCCGAAGTTGCTGAAGAATCGCTGCGTGCTCTGCTCGCTGTGATCGCGGAATCCTTCCGTGGAATAGTGCGTGGCGGTGGCGAAGTAGTCGAAAGGACCCTCGACTCCGGCGGCGCTGAGCAGTCCCCGGAACGTATTGAAGCTGCCGTACTCAAAGCGTGCCTGCAGGGGTGGCGCCGTGTAGCCGGTGGGCAGCACGAAGTTGATGGCGCCACCGAGGGTGGTGGAGCCATAGCGCAGGGCATTCGCACCGCGATACACCTCGATGTACTCCGCAGTGAGCGGGTCCACTGCTTGCATGTCAAAGCCGCCATCCGCGAGGTTCAGCGGAACGCCATCCTGCAAGAGCTTCAGTCCGCGACCATGGAAGGTGCGCTGGATGCCCGAGCCACGTATGGAAATGCGGGACTCTTCCGCGCCGAAGCGTGGTTGCACAAAGACCCCAGGGGAGAAATCCAGCGCCTCTTTCATGGTGATGGCACGGCCAGTCTTGTACGTTTCCGCGTCCACCACATTCACTGCGCCGGCGGTGAGGTTCAGTTGCTCCTCCACCTGCTCGATGGAAGGCACGGTCAGGGAAGGGGCATCGGCGGTCACGATTACCGGGGGGAGAGTTGGGCTTTCTTCCGGAGGCGTGGGCTGCTGTGCTATGAGGGAGGCGTTGCAGAGCGCGGCTAGCAGGACTGTGAATGTTTGTCGTTTCATAATCATGTCTTTCTGAGAGCGAATGTTTGATGTGTGTGTTCTACGAATTCTCGAATGAAGCATCAGGGTTTGCCTGCGGCGCCGACAGGCAGGAGGGGGAAGGGCGTTGACTCCCATGTGGTGTGGCCTTCGGCCTGGCGTTGCGTCCAGAAGACGCGGAAGCCGTCCATGGCACTCCTGACCACGCGTGGATGCGAGGCACTGGCCCCCGGTCTGGAAAGGGTCGCCGGTGCCCGCCACGTTTTTCCTCCATCTTCCGACAGGGTTGCTTCGATGTGGCTGCCACGTTCATTCGTGGTGTCCCACACCATGACGACCTTTTGGCCCTGTGCGGCAATGTCAGGGTGGGAGGCTCCCTGTCCTGCAATATGCTGGGTCTTTGACCACGTGGCGCCGGCATCGGTGGAGGAGAGGTGGTGCACCCCGAGCGAGTCTTCCATGCCGGTCCACACCACGGCATGCCACGTGGGCGAGCCACTTTCACCACCCGCGGCGAGTCCGCCCCCCACATGGGGGCATCCCTGGAATTCCCACTTGAATCCACCCACGCTTACGGGGGTGGACCATGTGCCTGAGGTGTTTGTTGGAGGGGACCACGCGATGGCCATGTCACGAGGCTCCTTGTCGCGATACAAGATGCCAACACGTCCGTCCGCACCAGGCACCATGGCATTCCAGCAGCACTCGCAGGTCTCTGGATCCACCGTAACATTTCTCGACCAAGTCATGCCTCCGTCGACAGAGCGGGCGTAGCGCAGACCGCGTTTTTCACTGCGGGTGTCCAGCCATGTGAGATGGAAGACGCCCGTGGAATCCGCCACAATATCGATGAATCCATGGCCCGTGGTGGAGCCGTCATCCGCGGGATTGGGTCCAGGTTGCCACGACTTTCCATCATCCTTGGAGAGTGCCGTGGCCATAGGACCGCCGCCAAACAGGTCGGTGCCAGATGTCATCCATACCGCGACAACACGATCACCATGGGCGGCGATTTGAGGATCCATGCCACGGTGGGCGGCATGGGGCGGGGGTTGGCCAGTATCCACGCGCACAGGAGTGGACCACGTCCTGCCCTCATCGCGGCTGCGGCGATGAAGCAGTTCCGTTCGGGCGCCATCTTGTGAGAGTTCACCGGTGAATAGATGAAGACGCGAGGGCGTGGCGTACGCTTCGAGCGACTGCACACCGGGGTGGGTCTCGTGATGATGTCCGCCTTTTTTCTCGGAGGACAAGAGCGAAGGACAGGTGGCCGCGGAGATCACGAGAAACAGCAGCGCGCGAAAGCTCTGGTGGGAGGGTCGGTTCATGACTGGAGTTATTTCTTTGCCGGCTCGAGGCGGAGAATGTGGTATTGCTGGGCGGCATCCCCCAGGGATTTGATGGCCTGTTCTTTTGTGACCGCGTTCGAGGTGGAGGTGAGATGGATCTTCTGGACGCCCGGCTTGTCGCCAGCGGTGATTTTCACACCGGTCACGCCGTCGAGCTTGCCGAGCGCGGACTTCACCTTGGCGGCGCAGGCGCTGCAGATGACTCCGGCCACCTCGCCTTCATAGACCTGTGGACTCCTCTCCTCCGCTTGAATGAAAGGTGTGAGGAGAGCCAGCACGGCGAATAACATGAGAATGGGTGATTTTGAATGCATGGTGGTATGAATGATGATGATAATGAGTGGGAAATGATGGAAGATGATTGTCGCTGACGGCTAGTCCTGGCCCTGCACGTCGCGCAGGAGCTTCTCCGCATCCGTTTGGAGTTTGTCGCACATGAGCCTGGCCACTTCGGCCTGCGGATGGAAAACTGCATAGTATCCGCGCACATATCCTTCGCGGTCGATCAGGACGATGCGCAGGTCGTGCGTGTGGGTATCCAGGGGATTCAGTTGCTCGTCCTTCGGGATGGCCTCCGGAGGCGCCAGCCTTAGCGCCTCCATCATGTACATCCAGATGGCCGTGCGGTCTCCGGTAACGAACCACCAGGGGGCGTCCGCTTCGAGCCCAATGCCTCTGGCGTAGGCATCGAGCACGTCCACCGTGTCACGCTCGGGCAGGACCGTCACGGACACTTGATGGAAGTCCGGGTGACTGCCAAACTTCTTCTGCAGTTTGAGCATTTCACCCACCACCGCGGCGCAACCATGCGGACACACGGTGTAGAGGTGGGCCACGGTATGAACTTTTCCGCGCAACGACGAGAGGTGGACCGTCTCGCCGGATCGATTCAGCACCTTCAGGTCACTGGTCACACGATACAGTTTCGGCAGGGATGACAAGGGGGCATGCTGGCGTTGCATGGACCGCATGACTGTCCATGACAAAGCTGCTACAACGATGCAGATGGCAGCGATGCCAGCCCAAAAGAGGGCTGGAGAGAAGCGGGGTGCATCGGATGGCAGGCCATGTTGTGGCCTGCCATCCGTCTTGCCTGGCGAATCCATGATGGTCATGACGGGCTATTTCACGGGAACCTTGAGCAGTTCAGCCTCCGTCCATGGTTGCATGCGGGCCTTCTCCGCCGCGCGCACCGCAGCGACCTGGTCGGCGGAGACGGAAGCGGCCTTGTTGCCAAAGGAATTGCGAATGTAGGTGAGCACATCGGCAATCTGATGGTCCTGCAGGCCGGCTTGGGGCGGCATGAGCGGGGCCGGGGTTGCGAATGGCTTGCCATTCACCGCGAGCGGTCCCGCAATTCCATGCAGCACCATTCGGATCAGACGGTCAGGTTTTTCCGTCTGGACCCAGTCGGACTCAGCGAGCGGAGGGAACATGCCTGGCAACCCTTGCCCGGTGGGCTGGTGACAGGCGAAGCAGACCATCATGTACACCTGCTGGCCAGCCTGCTTCTGGGACTCCAGGGTGATGTCTTGGGCGTGAGCGGAAGGAATATGGATCAGGGCAATCAACGATGAGAAGAGCAGGGAAAAGCTAAAGTACGTCATGGAGAAAAAAGGTGATCGGCGTGTCGGGTAAGGGGGCCGGGCGCAGCTGGGGCTGCACGGCGGGACATGGGGGCGAAGCGGTCCCGTGAAAGACAGGCACGGCTTCACGGGAGGACGAGTGGATGCGCGCGCACTGCAGCGACCCTGTGGTCGCCGGGGGGCATGCCAGACTCACGCGTGAACGTCAGAGAGACGCAGGGCAGATTCCCTGCGCAGGCGTGTGGCGGTCTGGGGGCGGCATCACGCCGTAAATCCCCGGGGAGGCGGGGTGGGGGGGGCTCCAGACCACTGCGTAGAAAGTTGGATCAACGGCGTCTGATGGCGCTCGGAGCGGCCCTCCATGGGGGCTGGCAGCGGGATCCCGGTGGACTCCGTGACGTTCAACCACTTGGATGCGGAGTCCGCCCTCTCCACAGGTGCCGGGTTTTGTTTTTCTTCCTGATGCTGGAGTTCGCCGATGCGCTTGCACAGGGGACATGGACGTTCACCATTGAAGGTGTCCACGATGCCTTCCACCAGGCCTTTTTCGGCGGTATAGTCTTTGAGCATCCCGGCCCAGGCGATAGCCTGGAGCACGCCCCAGTGCCCCCCGATGGAAACCATCAGGGTGGCAACAAGGACAAGCCGGGAGACGTTTTTCATAGGCAGACCTGCGCAGCGTGTCAGCTACCTTTGTGCACGTTGTGGCAGGCCTTGCAGTTTCCGGCCGTCTGCAGTTGAGCGGTCGCCCCCGGCTTCTTGTCCACCACGCTTTGCGCAGCAGCGATGAGCTTTTCCGTCTTTTCCTTCCAACTTGCGGCGTCGCCCTCAGGTGGCATCTCGGCTGGCAGGGACTGGAAGTAAGCCAGCAGTTTGGCTGCATCCTCGTCAGTGCCCTTGCCCAGGGCGACCCTCTTATGCAGGCTGGTCTCGCCTTTCATGGCTTCCTTCATGACGTTACCAATACTGTGTTTTTCCGCGGCGAACACCCGTAGCGCGCTTCCGGCAGAGCAGGAGATGGCAAGAATAATGCTGGCGTGAATGATGAGTCGTTTCATGAATGGTGGCAGGGTGAGAATCTGAATTCAGAACGTAGCTGTTGACTGGGAGTGTCTACTTGAAGACCTGCGTGGTGGGCGGCGACTTGGGAAAGGAATATCCGAACCCCTCTGCATTTGGACGCAGACTGCCTACTTTTCTTCCCGCAAGGGAATGGGGGCCTTGCAGGGTGAAGGCAATGGACCTGGAG
>JAEYUU010000178.1 GCA_023429545.1 Verrucomicrobiota bacterium | reverse complement strand
GGAAAACCTGGATCACGTTCCCTGATGGCATGGAACTCAGTGTTCAATCTGCGCGTGAGATGTTGCGGCGGGACGTCTCTTCCAAGACGACAACGCCAGTGGCAGCACCGCCTGCAACGGCCATCTCCGCGCCGCTGCCGCCATTTGAAGCGGCGTGGGGCTTCACGCTGGATGAGGGCGCGGTACTCACCCGCACGGAGATTTCCAAGGCGGATGGGCTCGCGTTCTTCGGGGACGATCGGCGGAATATTTTCGCCGTGGATTTGCAAATCGGAAAGCTTCGCTGGCGGTATCGCACGGCAGACGCACGCGCAATAAGTGGGGGAAGGCCGGCTCGCGCGAGTGTGCTGGGGCGGGTGCGGCTGGGTGCGGGGCTGACCGCAAGCCGCTATAGCAACCAGCCAGAGATACGCCTCGGGATTCAATTTGCCGTGAGTGAGGGCCGGCTTCTCGTCCTGACGGACGAGGGAGTGGAGTGCCTGCGAGCCATGGATGGCAGCCTAATGTGGCGCAGTGCTCCCGATGGAGAATCGAACGTGCAGGAGGCTCTGGTACCGCAGAGCCACATGGCGGTGGTGGGGAGCCGTGTGTATTTCTGGAGACCGGTCGCCGGGCGTGTCTCTGCCATGGATCGCGAAACCGGCAGACTTCTCTGGGAAACGGAGGTGCCACAACCAGCGGCATTGCCGGTGAATCCAAACAACCCGTGGCAGCATCAAGACGGATACGCCCGACTGCGTTCGGGACTCAGTGTGGACCAGGGCAGGGTGCTCGCCTGGGGGCAGTCCGCGGCGCTTCTCGATGCGGAGACGGGTACCCTGCTGTGGCGCACGGGAACCGGGGAGTTGCCCGGTTTTCCACTGGCACTGGAGACCAAGGAGGAGCAGCAGGGCGCCGTTTCGCCGACTGTTCCCGCAGTCACCCTCATGAAGTCGGTCTCGATCACCTTGGCGCTGCCCGGTGTCCAGATGAGTTTCCCCGGACAGCCGCGCTACGGGGCGCCGACCCAGCGCTGGGCCTACGCTGATACCCTCCGCCGCCTGTTGCAACCTCAGGGTGGCATTGCGCCATTCATCTTGCTACGCGGGGATGAGGTGTGGGGATTCACCTCGAGCGGCGAGAGCGTGGTCACCATGCACGGGCTGCCGGTGGCGGGCTGGGGGAATACAGGGACTGTTGTGGGATTCGCCGGACGTCGCATCGTCAATGACACGGGGAGCGGCGTTAACGTGACCACCGTGGGAATTGCGCCCACCCTGACCACCCTGTTTCACAATCCGCAGAATACCAGTTCAACTCCTTCTGCCTCCGCGGCACCCACGATCATCTTTTCTTCCGGGTATGGTACGTACTCAGGCCAGCGGTACCCCACGGGCAGCGCAGATCCCGTCACCTCCTCCTCGCTGGCGGGGAGTCGTGTTTATTCGTCCACACCCGAGGCTCTGCGTGCGGCGGACATCCGCAGCGGCACGACCCTGTTCGACCAACCCTGGCCCAAGGACGTGACCGAGTGGCAGAAGGCCGAGGCCGCCCGCTCGGCGGCTCAGGCGGTGCCGGTGATGCCGGGCATGGGTGGGCCTGTCCCGATGGTGCAGTACCGCCGCACGTATGTCCCGCAGGGGGTCTTCCTCCAGGACCAGCGTGGTGGGGGCATCCTTTGCGGTCCACTGTCTGCGGTATCGGAGGATTTGTGGATTGCACCTCTCCACGATCGTGCTGTGATCTGCCTGCGCGGCCAGTTTCAAAAACCGGTCGCCACCACTGCTCCCGTGAATGCCACGCCTGTTTCGGTCCGTTGAATATCCCTGCAACCGCACATGCCTGAAACCCTCGCCCGCGAAGACCTCTTTGACGCCACCTTCCTCGACCGGCTGCGTACCCTGGCGCTGCGGCTGAGGAAGCGCCGCGCGCTCATGAAGCGTGGCATGCAGAGCACGCCGGCCACGGGGTTCACCCGCGAGTTCAAGGACTACCGTCACTACACGGCGAAGGACGACTTCCGCGCCATTGACTGGAGACTTTATGCGCGGTTGGAAAAACTTTTCGTGCGCCTGTACGAGGAGGTGCAGGAACTGCATGTGCACATCGTCGTGGACACCAGCGGTTCCATGGCGCGCCCCTTTCCGGAAAAGAAGCGGCAGGCGTCCCGCTTCGCCGTGGCCCTGGCCTATCTCGGGCTGAGCGGGCAGCATCGCGTGAGCCTGTACTCCATGAACGAAGGAGTGCGCCAGGAGCTCCCGCCGCTGCGGGGGCAGGGGAATATCGAGAAATTCATCCAGACCGTGGGGAAATGGGAGTACGGCGGATTCACGGATCTGGAGAAGTGTTTTGCCGAGTTCCGCCCGTCACGGCAGCGTTATGGCATCATCTTTGTGATTTCGGACTTCTTCGGGCGCGAGTTTGGCACGGCCGTGGAGGCGGTGAACCGCGCCGCGGGCTGGCCGGGAGAGACGCACTTCGTGCAGGTCATCCATCCCTGGGAACAGCGCCCGGAACTGGAGGGCGAGGTGGAACTCGCCGACGTGGAGACCGGAGAGAAGCGCCGCTTCTGGATCACCCGTCGCGAGGTGAAGCTCTACACCGAGATGTTCGACGCCTTCAGCGAGAACCTTAACAACGCCTGCGCGAGCCGCCAGATTGACTTTTTCCGCTGCGCGAGTGATGAACCGTTCGAGGATCGTTTCCTCACGCTTCTCACGCGGGGAAGCGCACTTGCCGGCGCGTAGCCGATCCCTTTTCATCCCCCAAACCTCACATGCGTTCCCTTGCACTCTCCGCTCTGGCCGTGGCGACCATGATGCTGCTGGCATCCTGCGCCGGCAATCCCTTCGCCAAGTCACCGCCGCCGCCCACCACCACCCTGGAGTGGCGGGATGCGGTGAAGGCGGTGCCCCTGCCTGCCACACGAAAGGACTTCGCCAAGAAGTTCCCCAAGGTCGTGCCGGTGAAAACCGGCGATGCGTTCGCGGCATTCTCCTTTGCCCACAGTTCCGCTCCCCAAGAGTATGAGTTCTACACGCTGAATGATGACGCACGTCTCATGCTTCAGGTGAATTATCAGCAGAAGCCGGAGACGGTCGAGGAAACTCCTGCCCCAGTTGCGGCCACACCGGAGGCGGCGTTGGATCCCCTCGTAATCACCATGGACGGTGTGAAGCGACTGAAGACCACTCCCATGCCCGAAGACAGCATCAAGAGCGCGCAGATTGTGCTGAAGAAGGAGATTCGTTTCCTCGGCATCTCGACGCAGTCTGAGCTGGCGGAGGCGAAGGCAAGCTCGCCGAAGAAACCGAAGAGCAAGAAATCATCGCGTTGAGCAAGTAGACGCCCCTAACATGCTGATGTCAGCACACACTTGCTGCGCCCCTTGACCTTCCTCCACTCCCAGTACCTGCATCTGCTCTGGCTCGGGCTCATTCCCGTGGCCTTGTGGTTGTTCCGGCGGAAGGCGAAGCGGGTGCAGGTGTCCACGCTGCTCTTCTTCCGTACACTGGCGCGGGAGCATCAGGAGTCCGCGTGGCTGCGTAGGTTGAAAAGGATTCTTTCCCTGGTGCTGACGCTGCTGGTGATCCTGCTGGCGGTGCTGGCGCTGGCGCGGCCATTCCGCAAAGGAGGAGGGGACACGCCCAAGAGCCTCGTGGTGCTGCTGGACTGTTCCGCCTCGATGGCAGCCCAGGATGCCGATGGCAAAACGAGACTGGATGCCGCGAAGGATCAGCTGAAGGATCGCCTGCGCGCTCTGCCAGAGAATATCATCACCTCCCTCGTGGTCTTTGGCGCTGAGGCAGAGGTCATGCAGTCCCGCAGCACAAATCGGCGTGAATTGCTGCGCATGATCGATCAGGCGCAGGTGGTGCCTGAGGAGGATCGTCCTGAAGACGCCCTCGTGGTGGCCCGCCGTCTGGCGGCGCTGGATGCCCCGGCGGAAATCTGGCACGCGAGTGACCACGCGTTGCCTCAGGTGGAAGCGGGTGCAGACGAGAAGACGGACACGGACGAGGAAGAAAACGCTGCTCCCCGGCAGCGCTTCATCGATGTCGCCTTGTCCGAATCACAGAACGCCGGAATCACTGGTTTCCAAATCCGTCCAGCACCGCTGGCGCGCAATCGTTTCGATGTGTTCGTGGAGGTCGCGGCTTCCTCTTCCAACAAGACGCCCATGGAGGTGACTCTGGAAGCTCGTCTCGATGGCAATCCGCGAGGACTGCGTCAAATCGAACTCAAGCCGGGCGAAAGTTCCCGCATCATTCTCCCCATCGAGGGAGGCAAGGGACAGCGTCTCGAAATGTAAGGGCGCGCGGCCGGGGAT
>JAEYUU010000135.1 GCA_023429545.1 Verrucomicrobiota bacterium | reverse complement strand
GTCGAGAGGTCTACCAGCCAGAGCGCCTGGCTGAAGGTGTGCGTGAACGGCATTCCCCGGCTGCCCAAGCTGGTGAGTGATGGCGCGCTGGTATCCACGGCGGCGGGCAGCACTGCGTACGCCCGCGCCATGGGAGCCCCCCCTCTCCTGGCGGATACTCCTGCATGGCTGCTGGTGGGATCCAATGTGCTGGAACCGGCGCACTGGAAGAGCGCGCTCCTTTCCAACGACACCTCGGTGGAGATTGCGAATCTGGAATGCGAGAATCGGCCAACCATAGCCTATGTGGACGGCATCGCTCAGGGGGAGGTGCGCAACATCCGCGCTAGGCTGAGCCGGGCCGCGACCGCGGAGCTTGTGTTTCTGGCCAACCGGGACATGGCGGAGAAAATCGCCGGTATCCAGTTCATGCGTTGATGCACGAACGGGGATCTGTGCTTGAGTGCCCGCCCCTTTCATTCCGCCATGTCCAACTTCCGCAAGCTGCTCTCCCAGCGTCTCCAGGCCGCCTTTGCCGCGGCAAATGTCACCCTGCCCGAGGATGCCGTCATCGACGTGACCAATGCCAGCGACCCACAATTTGGCGACTACCAGAGCAATGCGGCCATGACCGTGGCCAAGGCGCTGAAGACCAATCCCCGCCAGCTCGCCGTCACCCTCGCGGACGCATTTGATGGCACCGGCTTCTGCAACAAGCCTGATGTGGCCGGTCCTGGATTCCTCAACTTCCGCCTCACGAACGAGAAGCTCGCTGAAACGCTCAACGCCCAGGTGGCGGATGCGCATCTCGGCGTGCCAAGAGCAGAACAGTCGAAGACCATCGTCGTGGACTTCTCCGCGCCGAATGTGGCGAAGCCCATGCATGTGGGCCACATCCGGAGCACGTTCATTGGCGACAGCCTGGCGCGTCTGGCACGCTACGTGGGTCATCATGTCATCACGGACAATCATGTGGGCGACTGGGGCACGCAATTCGGCATGATCCTCCATGGATGGAAGACCCGGCTGGATCAGGCCGCGCTCAAGAAAGACCCGATTCATGAACTTGTGCGCGTGTACAAGGACGTGAATTCCGAGATCAAAGGCGAGGAATCTGTACGCGAACTCTGCAAGACGGAACTGGTCAAGCTGCAGCAGGGTGATGCCGGGAATCTCGCCATCTGGAAGGAGTGCGTGCAACTCACGCTCGATCAGCTTCACAAGATCTACGGCCAGCTCGATATTTCGTTCGACCACTACCTGGGCGAGAGCTTCTACAACGATGCCCTGGCGCCACTCGTGGAGGACATGCTGGCCAAGGGCCAGGCGCAGGTGAGCGATGGTGCGGTGTGTGTGTTCTCCGATGGCACGAAGAAGCCCGAAGCAGATCCCTTCCTCATCAACAAGGACGGCCAGTGGATTCCCGCGCCCTTCATCATTCGCAAGGCGGATGGTGGCTTCCTTTATGGCACCACCGATCTCGCCACGGTGGACCATCGTGTGAATGAATGGCACGCAGAGGAGATCTGGTACGTGGTCGGCGCACCGCAGCAACTGCATTTCCGGCAGTTGTTTGATGCGTCCCGGCGTCGCGGTCACCAGACACGGTTGGAACACATCGCGTTCGGCTCCATCCTGGGGCCCGATGGCAAAATGTTCAAGACACGTTCCGGTGAGAGCGTGGGACTTCTCGAAGTGGTCGAGGAAGCCATCGAGCGTGCCGCCGTGGTCGTGGCCGAGCGCGAAGGATTTACCGATGCGGAGAAGGCCGAAGTCGCGGAGATCATCGGAATCGCCGCCGTGAAGTATGCGGAACTGAGCCAGCACCGCATGACGGACTACAAGTTCTCGTGGGACAAGATGCTCGCGCTCCAGGGGAACACCGCTCCGTATCTCATCAACGCGTATGTGCGCACGCGTGCCATCTTCCGCAAGCTGGAAGGTGCCGTGACGCTTACCGATGACGTCCAAATCACCGAGGATGCCGAGCGTGCCCTGGCACTGAAGCTCTCGCAGTTCGGTGAAGCCGTGCATGATGTGCTGGAGGACTTCCGTCCGAATCTGCTGGCACAGTACTTGTATGAACTGGCGGATACGTTCCACACCTTCTATGAGGCGTGCCATGTGCTGCGCTCCGAAGGCACCGCACGCAACACCCGCCTCGTGCTGTGTGACGCGACCTCCCGTGTGCTGAAGGAAGGCCTGGGTCTACTGGGGATTCGGACGACAGAGCGGATGTAGCTTGCAGAAGGCGTCTCTGGCACGCCGCCCGGGTTCAACGAACGGTGAATTGAAGTCTTAAACCTCTGCACGCGACTTGCGCGTGTTTGCCATATTCTGGTAAAACCGGGGATGCTGCCACATCCACCGGGCATTTTTGCACCCCTGCACTTGAGTCGGCTTCTGGCCCTGGCGCTTGTAGGGGCGTTTCTGGCGCTCGCGGGAGTGACTCCAGCACAGACAGCAGCAGCCCCCTCGCCCGAGGCGACCAAGTACCATGAGATGCTGCGCAGGCGACCACAGCAGGGGGTGGTGTTTGATCGATTTCTGGCGGCATGGCTGGCGGATGGGACACGGGAAACTCTGGGAGAGTTTCTGCTCAAGAAGTCCGAGGCAAGCGAGGCCACCTCGGCGGATCTTCTCATCCTCGCGTTGTACCATTCGGCCGAGGGACGGGATGCCGATGCGCTTGCAGCATGCGAGAAGGCGGCACAGAAGTCCCCGGATGATCCCCTGCTCCAGCTTCGGACAGCGGAGATCGCCAACCGGCTGAAGCAATGGGACACGGCACTTACGGCATTGACTCGCGCGACCCAGCTTGGCCTCACGGGCGAGAACGACATTCGCGCGGCACGCCTGCACTCGGAAACACTCTGGCGACTGGGACGCATGGCTGAGGCCAAGGACATCTTCCGCAAGCTCATCGACCGGCATCCGGACGAACACGGCCTTCGCGAGGAGTTCGTCGATATGCTGGTGGAGCGCGGGCTGAAGTCTGAGGCAGCCGAGGAAAACCGTACGCTCGTGGATCTCACCAAGGACCCGCTTGAGAAGGCGATGCGACGCATGCGGCTGGCGGATTTGCTGGTGGATCTGAGAAGGGCGCCACAGGCCCGCACCGAGCTCGATCTCAGCCTCGCGCAGAGCGGCACGGACACCTGGCTGGAAGGAGAGACACTCGACCGCCTGGAGCGTCTGTACAGGCGCAGCGGAGATGTGGCCGGGCTGGCAAAGAAGCTCGCCGACCTTACCACACAGCATCCCCAGCGAGTCGCCATCACGCGGCGCCAGATGCGCGTGCTCACGGAATTGCAGCGCCCCGTCGATGCCTCCGCCCTTGCGGCGGCACTGCTCCAGCGCACGCCGGGACGGCGCGATGTGCGGGAGGACTACGTCACCTTGTTGGAGGCCCAGGGAAACATCCGCGAGGCAATCACCCACATGGAAGAGATGCTCCGCCAGCAGCCGGATGATGGCGAACTCATGTTGCGGCTTGCCGCGCTGCACGCACGCAACAACACACCGGATCGCACGCGTGAACTCGTCACCCTTTTCCTCAAGCAATCACCGGATGATGAAGGTGCGTTGATGAAGGCCGGCCAGTTGCTGGAGCGTCTCGCGCTCGATGACTTGGCACGCGCCCTCTATGAGAAGTGGATGCTGGATCACCCCTTCGACCCCCTCGCAGGAATGTCACTGGCTTCGCTAACGCATCGCCAGGGCGATATCAAGGGAGCCATCGCCCTGTGGCGCAGGATAGCTGCAACCGGAGACATCACCGTGGCTGGTCAGGTCGCGTCCACCATGAACAATCGCGGCGAGTCTTTGGCTGCGTTCGAAATCCTGAAGGAGCGCGAAAAGGAACTGCTGGATGATCCCCGCCGGCTGACCCAGCTCTGCCATCTCGCGGTACAGGCGAATCAGGAAGCCTCCTGTCTTCGGTGGCTGCGCCGCCATGCCCAACTCACGAAGGACCCTGGCGAACTGCAGCGCCTCATGGAACTGACCGCCACCGTGCTGAATCGTCAGGCGTCCCGGAAGCAGTTGCTCGACTCCTATGCCTCCGCGCCCGCGACGGGCATGGGAGAAACCATCCTGCAGGCGCTCGCCTACGAACTCACCACTCCCGAGAACTCCTATGCTGAGGCCAAGCTCGGCAGGGAAAAAGCTGATGAACTTCTCATGCAAGCGTGGGCGGCGCTCCCCCATCCCGCCAGTGAGCCCTTCAGCACGGATGAAAGCCTGGTGGAGGCGGCGCGGGTGCAGGTGCTCACGCGGCGGCGTGACCTCCCCGGAGTGCTGCGCATCCTGAGCGAGTCCGTGAAACGCCCCGGCGGCAAAACTTCGACCCGGCTGCAGGCGCTCACCGAAGCCAGCGCGGCTGCCTACAACCTTGAAGAGGCGCTGCGATGGGTGGGTGAGTGGAAGGCGGTGGCGCAAGGCAGCCACCTTCCCTGGCGCACGCAGGCCACGTTACTGCGCGGCATGGGCAGGACGGAGGAGATGCTCACGGTGCTGCGGCAGGCGGCGCAGCAATTCCAAGATCGGGAGGATATGACTTTTGATTTGGCCGGCGCTCTGAGCAACGCGGGACAGACGACCGAGGCGCTCGCCGTGTTTCGCCAGCTCTTTGATCAGAAAGATGAGACCCCGCACCGGCTGCGTATCGGCGCGCAGATGGTGCGCATTGCGAAGCGCAGTGACCAGCTTGGACTGTTGCTTGAAGAGTGGAAGCAACGCCAGCGTGAGTATCCTGACTCCCCCGAGCCATGGCAGTTGCTGGCGATGCTTTATCGTGAGAAACCGGATGTGGAGTCCCAGTGCCGTGCTCTTGCGGAGGCCATGCGACTCGCACCAAAGGACATCGCGCTGATACGCGAACTTGCGGCGAGTGAAGACGCGCGCGGTAACACCGAAAAGGCTGCGGAGCTCTACCGGCAGGCTTCGCGCAGCGATACGTCTGCCCAGGCGAAGCGTTCCTATGCGGAGTTCCTGCTAAATCGCGGCGTGCACGACGAGGCGGTGGTCATCATGCGGGAGATCGCGGAAGCACAAGCCACCACCACGAAGGACGTCGAGGAACTCGTCGATGCTCACATGGAATTGAGGTTGTGGAATGAGGCTGCCACGCTTCTGGAGGGCCCAGCGCAAAGGCACGCGCAGAATGCAAGGCTGCAATACCAGATGGGCGTGGCCCTGGAAGAATCAGGTCAGCTAGATGAAGCGGCACGCCACTTCATCCGGGTGCTGCAATGCAATGAAGAGATGTTGGATGCCGTTCCCCTCCCCGCCCTGGAGCGCGCGCCTCTGGTGCCGGACCATCCAGGCGCCAGGTGGTGGTACCGTCTGCGGGAACACGGCGATCTGGCCTACCAGTATCGCCGATGGGAAACCGAGAACACGAACACGTCCAGCGTTCTGGCAAACCGGGCGGGAGCGAACTTCCATGTGCTACTGCCACAGTGTCTGGAGGAGGCGCAGGTATTTGCGCTGAGGCATCTGGCGCGGCTCGGTGAGATTGGCCGGGCTCATGTTCCTCCACGTCCCGCCATCACGCTTCCCGAAAGCATCCCCATGGCTTCTCTCTGGACCCAGGTGATCGTAGGGCTGAGGGACGGGCATTTGTATCTCCATGCCACCACCGAACAGGTGCGAGCGCATCCCGTGCTGCTGGCAGAGTGGCTTCGAGGCTGGCTTGAGATCATCGACCTTCCGAAAGATGGAGCACCAGCGTTGTGGACCTTGGCAGAGCAGCAGTTCGCGCAGACACAGCCCAATCTCGCGGCGGAAGCGGCGCTGTTCCATGCTTTCGCCTGCCCGGTGAATCAGAGGACTGCCCATCTGGAACGCGCGCTGAACTTCGCGAGACGCACCAAGGACGGAAAAGAACGGCTGGCCCTGCTCGCAGCATCTTTGGTGAATGAAATGTCGGTCAGCATGATGCCGGGCCTCGCCCCCCGAGACCCCCTTTCAGAGAAGGATGAGTCCCTGATGACGAACGCCCTCACCTCGTGGGCTCGGGAGGCAGCGGCAGTGGATGGCGCACCCGGAGTGATCCTTTCCCATGCTGCCAGCACCCTGGCATCGCGGGGTCGTTGGGAGGAATGGCGAGACTTGCTGGAAGAAGCAGTGCCAAAGATTCGCAGCAACACCGCCTCGCTTGCGGCGCAGGCTGCCTTGCGGAGTGCCGGGAGCTATTCCTACCAGACGCTGCCGTTCCCGCCGTCGTTCTATTCGGGATACGGCGTCAGTTCCCGCGCTTGTTTGCAAGGCGCGCTTGACTGGGGGATCATCAAGGCGGCGGAACGTGCTCCTTCGACGCTTGCAGAAGGTGCGAAGGAACCGCTCGTGAAGCTCCTCTGTCTCCATGCCGCCGGACGCACCGCAGACCTGAAGCAGGAAGCTGCACGTCTGGCCGCTGCTCATCCTGATCGTGAGGATGTCCTGTTTCTCAAGGCCAGTGTCCTCGCCATGGATGGCGAGTCCGATGCTCTCACCAAGGCACTGCACGAGTGGGCCACGGCACCGGTAAGTGAAGAGGTAGGCCGCAGCAGGGCACAGCATCTCGTGGGGATCGCTGCGGATGCCAGGCCCTCCACGGATGAGGAGATGCAATCCGCGCTGCTCGTGGCCGTGAAGCACCTCGTCTCGCTGGGTGGCATCATTGATGGACGCTCTGACAGCACCCCGGAAG
>JAEYUU010000104.1 GCA_023429545.1 Verrucomicrobiota bacterium | reverse complement strand
AGCCAAACAGACCGGTGATGGGAAGGGTGAGGACCCAGGCCCAAACGATGCGGCCGACGATGCCCCACTTCACGGCGCTGAACCGGCGCGTAGCACCCACACCCATGATACTGGTGCTGATGACATGCGTGGTGGAAAGAGGAATGCCAAATCTGCTGGCGGTCTCGATGATGAGGGCGGCGGTGGTCTCGGCGGCGAATCCATGAACGGGCATGAGCTTCACCATCTTGTGCCCCATGGTCTTGATGATGCGCCAGCCTCCTGCCGCAGTACCAGCAAACATGGTGACAGCACAGAGAACGACCAACCAGAGAGGGATGGGTGATTCTTTGCCAAGGCTGTGCATCTTGAGGAATCCGAAACCTTCCGGCAGCCCTTCGAAAGCGCCGCTGCTGGTGGCCGTGAACATGGCGAGGGCGAGAATCCCCATCGTTTTCTGCGCGTCGTTGCCGCCATGACTGAAGCCCATGAAGGCAGCGCTCACGATCTGGAGCCGGCCGAAAATTCTGTTCACCGTGCTGGGTCTGCGTTTCTGTAAAAACAACATGAGCAGGCCCATGATGATCGCGCCGAGGACAAAGCCGGCCATGGGAGAGAGCACCATGGGCTTGATGAGTTTGGGCCACAGGCCATTGCTGCCATCATGCCAGATGAGTGCCGCCCAGCCCCCCGTGGTGGCAATGGCGGCTCCGCACAGACCGCCAACGAGAGCGTGGCTCGAACTGGAGGGAAGACCCAGCCACCAGGTAAGCAGGTTCCATATGATGGCACCGATGAGCGCGGCCAGGACCGTAGGAAGGGTCACAATGCTCGCATCCACAAAGCCGCCGCTCACCGTTTTGGCCACGGCGGTGCCCATGAGTGCGCCGATGAGATTGGTGGTGGCGGCGAGCAGGATGGCCTGACGCGGAGTCAGCACCTTGGTGGAGACCACGGTGGCGATGGCATTCGCCGTATCGTGGAATCCATTGATGAACTCGAAGACCAGCGCCGTGATGAAGACGCAGATGAACAGCGTAAGCATGTTGCGGGGCCTAGGAGTATTTCAACACAACCTGGAAGACGACGTTGCCGGCGTCACGGCAGCGGTCGATGGCACGCTCCAGAAGCTCGTATAGATCCTTGAGAATGATGACCTCGATGGGCTCCACCTTGCCGTTGTAGAGCTGCTTCAGCAGGTCCATGAGCATCTTGTCCCCGTCTCCCTCGATGTGCTGGAGGCGATCCTGCATGTCCTGAATCTGGTCGATGCCAGCCTTCTTCCGCAGGAGGCCCACCATGCCTATGACCTCGCCGGTGGCCTGCTCGAGCAGGGAAATTTGCTTGGAAACGATGTCGTGGGTGAACTTCACCGGACATACCGAGAGTCGCTCGGCGATTTTTTCCACGGTCTTGGGAACCTTGTTGAGGGCGCTGTTGAGCGTCTCGATGTCCTCGCGGTCGAGGGGGGTGATGAAAGTCTTGCAGAGCTCCTCGGTGATGCCCTGGGTGAGCTTCTTGTGCTTGCGCCGGCTCTGGCGGATCGAATCGAGCTGGGCGCTGGTGTCGCCACCCAGATGGGGAATCACATCCTTGAGCAGGAGCGCGCAACTGCGCGCCTCTGCGGCGCTGGCCTCCAGCAGGGTGTAGAAGGTGTCGTCTTTCTTGAAAAGGCTGAACATGGATGGGCGGGAGTGTGGGAGAGGTGTCAAGTGACATTGGGTGACGCTTTTGCAAGCTGGTTTTCAGGCGGGAGGGGTGATGCCAGCACTCCCGGCGCGAAATCTGGACAAACTCGGCACCCCGCCGCTGGCGCCGGATTGACACCCCTTCCCTGTGCCCGCAGCATGGCTCCCATGTCTGCCAGCACCCGCGAACTCATCCGTCACTCCGCCGACCTGAAGCCGGAAACTCCCTGGAGCGAGACTGTCTGGGCGTGGACACCCGAGGAGAATCTGGTGGACCACCAGACGAAGGCCCGCCTCTGCGTGGCCACGCTGCTGCCCTTCAAGGACAGGAGACCCGACTGGGATGGCTTTGAGCGCAGCATCGCTTGGATGCGGGACAGCGCCGCGCACTACGGCGTGGAGGTGGCTTTCGTCCTGAATGCTGACACCGGCTACATCTTCGACCTGACGCTGGAGGAGTATCGGGAGGTGCTGAGGCGTTTCCGGGCTGCCTTCCCGGAGCAGCGTTTCCTCGCGGGGGTGACGGGTCCTGACGCCGGAGCCACGGAGTTCAAGGCAGAGCGCTACCTGCCCATGCTGGAAGAGGTGCAGCAGTACGACAACTGCGAGGCCATGCTGATGACCTCCCGCACCCTCAATGTGCTGGACCCGGAGCGCCGTAGGGACGCCTACTTCCAGATTGCGGAGTACCTCACCGTGCCGGGCATTGTGCACGCCCTGGAGCCCTCCTTTGTGCCGTGGGCCTCACCTTATGAGCCTTGGCTGCTGCATGAGCTGGCGCAACACCCAAAGTTTGTAGGCGGGAAGATATCCACCCTGGATGAGCCGCACTTCCTCTACTGGGCGGCCATGTGCAAGTCCCTGAACCTGGACTTCGCTCCCCACAGTGGGGATGACTTTGGCATCTGCACCGCCATCCGTTTGGGGCTGCCGCTGCTCATTGGTGCCGGGGTCAGCGCCTGCCCGCTCATCTGTGCGGCCCGGGACATGTGGCTGGACGACTCCCACCCCGCCAAGACGCACAGCGCCGGACTGGGAAGCGGGTTCGACACGCGGGTCTACAAGCTCTTTGAGGCCATCCAGTCCTTCGAGGATCTGGTTTTCCGTTTGGATGAACGGATGAGCGCCTCGGCGTACAAACACAGCACTGCTCATGTGCTCCATGCACTCGGACTGATTGCCTCCCCAGAGGCTCACCCGAACTGCAAGGATCTCAGGAGTGGCGACGAAGCCCAGCGTATGGCGGAGGCCATGAGGAGACCCCTCCGCATGGCTCAGCGCTTGGGAGTGCCAGATTTTCCGTCCAATCCATGAGGAGACGGCGATTCTAGGGGTAGACAAAAGGCTGTGAAAACCTAGACAAAAGCTAAACACTTTTGAGAAAAAACTAGACAGAACTCCAACAGTCTGTAATAGTCCCCCATTGTGAAAACGATGCTTACCCCCGCTCGTCGCAACCGCACTGTTCGCGCAGTTGCACCTGCCGCCCCCGTGGTGGCCGAAGATGTCGCGTATGACATCGCTCTTCTGCAGCGTGTTGGTCGCCGAGATGTGGCCGCATTTCAGGAGTTCTACCGCAAGTTCAACGGCTTGCTGTACTCCACGATCCACCGCGTACTGAACGACCATCAGGACACGGAGGACATCATGCAGGAGGTTCTCATGCAGATCTGGCAGAAGGCCCATCTGTACGAGCCCACCAAAGGCAAGCCGCTCACATGGGTGACGACACTGGCTCGCAACCGTGCCATCGACCGCATCCGCGCCAAACAGCGCCGCAGCAGGTTGAACGATGACTTTGAGCAGGAGCACAAGACCGTGCAGCCGGAATTCGATGAGGACACGAGCGACCTGGTGACCTCCAACGAAAACGACCGCATGGTGCAGAGCGCCGTCATGGAGCTCACTCCGGAGCAGCGCGAAGCCATCCAGCTCGCCTACTTCAGCGGGTTGACGCAGAGCGAGATCGCGGAGAAGCTCAACGAGCCCCTTGGCACCGTGAAGGCCCGCATCCGCCGCGGTGTGCAGCGCCTGGAGTCCTCCGTGAAGCGCCGGATGTAATCCCGCCACGCAGCGATTACAAAGATTTAAGCCGCATCCGTAAGGGTGCGGCTTTTTGTTGGGTTGGTGCGCGAAAGCCCCGTGGCGGAACCGACCAATACGGTTCTTATGCCGCTACCCACCGCACCTTAACTCAGCACCCGTCCATAGTTGTCATGGCGGTGGCCCATGCCGGTGACAATCACATCGTAGAGGGCCCAGAAACCCAGTCCACCGCAGGTGAGGAGCTTGGCAACACCAGTTCCTGGATTGCCCAGGTAGAAGTGATCCGCGCCGAAGCTGCCCAACAGTGCGGCGAATACGAACGTGGTGCTCTGGTGCCTGTCTGAAGTGCCCACCAACTCACGCGCGAGGGGGCGGCCCAAGGAGTCGCGCAGCAGGCCCATGCCAAGCAGGTACAAGTCCACGATGTACCAGACAAAAAAACCGCCGAAGGTCAATAG
>JAEYUU010000093.1 GCA_023429545.1 Verrucomicrobiota bacterium | reverse complement strand
ATCTGGGCATGAACGAGACCGCCGCCCTGCTGCCGAGGCCGGATCGCCTCATCACGAGTACGGCGACGCGAGCGAAAACGACCGCACAGATCATGCTGGAGGAGCTCGGCTACGATTCAGGCATCCTCGTGGAAGAGCCGCGTGCCTACCTCGCCGAGGCCAAGACACTGCTCACCATTGTGCGTGAGTTCGACGACGCCTGGAGTCATGTGATGCTCTTCGGCCACAACGATGGTATCAGTGATTTCGCGCGGAGGCTGTTGCAGCGCGATCATCTCGGAAAGAGCATGCCCACCTGCGCTGCGGCGCTGCTGGAAATCCCCTGGCCTTCCTGGGCAGCGGTGGAATGGGATGAGGCGAGACTCGTCGGCTATGTCACGCCGAAGCTGATCGAAAAACGTTTCCCGGAAAGCGAAGAACCCAAGGCGGACACAGGCAATCCGCAGTAGCCGGACACAAAAAAAGCGGATGGCATGTGCCACCCGCTTTTTTACCTCTGAATTGGGACTCGACTACCAGCAGACGCCTTCGTAATTCCAGACAAGCGGCCTCAGTTCGCGCCAGCCATTCACGTCGATGACCCACTGGTCCTTGCGTATGGCAGCCACGAGCTCGTCCGGCCTGGCGACCTTCTGAGCGGCGACGATGATGTCACACTTCTCAATGACTTCCTGCGGCGTGTCGCGGAGCAACTGGGCGAGGTGCGGCATGCGTCGTGAGATTTCCGCCTCGTTGGCGCCCACCAGTCTCGAGGGATTCAGGTTCGCATCATAGACGTGAATCTCATACCCCCGGCCCAACAGTGTCTCCGCAACGGACACCATGGGGCTTCCACGCAGGTCATCGGTGTCCTTCTTGAAGGACAAGCCCAGGATGCCCACCTTGCGGCTGGGCTTGGCGGTGATCATCTTCAGCAGCCAGTCGAGATGGGCCTGGTTTGAATTCAGCACATTGTCCAGCACTGGCAGACTCACGCCTTCCATGCGGGCGAAAGAGCCGAGGGCGCTCACATCCTTGGGCAGGCAGGAGCCACCGAAGGGATTCCCCGGCTTCATGTAGTAACGCGAAATGTTGAGCCTCTGGTCACGGCAGAGCACATCCATGACCTGCGCGCCATCAACCCCGACATGCCGGGCGATGCGGCCAATCTCATTGGCAAAGCCAACCTTCAGCGCGTGGAAGTAGTTGCAGGAGTACTTGATCATCTCTGCCCCCTCCCACGCGAGAATCTCTGCATTCTCACCCAGCAGTTCCAGCGGTTCGCGGCCGGTGACATTGCTGCCATCATGCGTGCCCACCACACTGAGTGAGGGTTCGCGAAAATCCTTCACTGCGGTGCCTTCGCGAAGAAACTCAGGACAGTAGTAGATAGTGACCTGACCTGCCTCCATCAGCCCTGTGAAAAAGTCCTGCACCATGGAGCGTGTGCTGCCCGGCAGCATCGTGCTGCGGAAGATGAGCACGTGCGGACTTCCTTTTGCCCGGATGCCATCTGCGATCTGCTGGGACACCTTGCGCACATAGTCGAGGTTCAGCCTCCCGGATTCCAGCGAGGGCGTGCCTACACACACGATGGAAACATCTGAAGAGCACACCGCCTCCAGGGCATCCGTGGTGGCGCGAAGGCGACCTGTATCCTTGGCCTGCTTCATGAGGGCATCGAGTTCCGGCTCCACGATGGGCGAGAGACCGTCGTTGAACGCCTGTACCTTGGGCTGCTGCACATCCGCGCCAATGATCGAATGACCGCGCTCGGCCAGACATGCTGCCGTGACAGCTCCTACATAACCCAAACCAAAGATGGAGACATTCATGGTGAAACAGGATGACTTCGCATAAACTCAAGGAATTGAGTCTGCGCAACTAACGTGAGAGGAAATTAGAACTGAAACCGGAAAGAATCACCTCACTTGGGATTCTTGAAAAAAGACGTTTCAAGCGTGCCGGTTGCGCGAACCTCTACCACGACGCACGGTTCCACGCGTCCATAAGATCTCGAGGCGCGCGCGTTGTACATTTCCACCATCAGTCCGGGACCACGCAGCGCCATCATCCAGAGCTTCTGCCCGCGACGGATTCGCACTTCACGATCCTCACCGTTAACAGCAGGTGATTCGACATTCACCTCACACTCTGGCGCGAAGTACCAACGAACGCGGAACCGCGCGCCGCGTGCCACCTGGTCCGAGACATGCACCTTCGCTTGACCAGCCGCATGGCGAAAGCTGACCACGCGGGTGAATCGGTGTCCTTCATGATCCAAGGTGGCCTGCACCGCGGCACCATCTTCGCCGTCCAAAGGTTTCAGCAAGGGGGGGGCGTGATGCTGGGTCAGCAGGAACGCCCCCATGCGACGCGGGGTCTTGTAGCCTTCGAGGGGCTGCGGGCCGTTGTGCGCCTCCCATGCGGCTAGTTCGGCGCGGAGTTCCTTGGCGCCAAAGTAACCGCCAGTGCCCGGATCAATGACCAGGGCTTCCGACCCATCCCAGAGGGAGACATGCAAGGCGTCTCCGTGACCATGCGCCGCCATCTTGCCGAAACCAAGCGGCGAGGCGTCGAATCGAACCCTCCAGCTCGCAATCTGGCCCATCGCCATTCCGCTTTCTGAAGTGGCCCACCAGGCAGATACTTGGGCAGATTTTGTTACCTCCAAGGGTCCGGGCGCACCAAACCAGAATTGCAACGCCTGACTGTCTTCATGTCCGTCTCCCAGGAGCCAGTGCCGCCACTCAGAGGGTGCATGGGTACGCTCTACCGCGAGAGGAACAATCTGCGCATCGTCCGAGTCGCCATAGTCCCAAGCCTCGCCAGGATGCTCCATACGGCTGAAGAACTCCGCGGCCCGCTTCAAGCGATCCACAACGGCGCTACTGCTCACCTTCATGGCACGGCACGCGTGCAGAGCCATCTCAAAGGCGAACAGATGATAGTGCAACGCCTGCTCATGATTGCCCCCATCCTCGGCGAACTGCGCGAGCACACACCGTGAAATCTCC
The DNA here is from genome assembly GCA_023429545.1 of Verrucomicrobiota bacterium. GTDB lineage: Bacteria > Verrucomicrobiota > Verrucomicrobiia > Verrucomicrobiales > Verrucomicrobiaceae > Roseimicrobium. Next base: position 1,107 of record JAEYUU010000093.1, on the reverse strand, counting down.
TTCCACAGCTCCTCCGCGCTGCCGACAATCTTTTCCATCTCCGGCCAACGACGCACGGCCAGCAGCAGGCCGGTCAGTTCACCGAGGCGATGGTTGTTCGCGGAGGATCCAAAGGACGCATAGCGCTTCACCCACCACACGTGCGCCGGGATGATGGCATCCACGAGTCGGCGCTGCGCTGCCATGATCTGGGCATCCTTGCGAGCAGGAGCCTCATCGCCATCGCGGACAAGGGCGTCGAGCCAGCAGAAGTTGATCAGGCGCAGGCCTCCTTCGAGCGCACTGGTCCAATTCACGCCATGACCCATGATGTTCTGATCCACCCAGTCAGCCAGCCACGTTTGCGCCGTCGCCACCGCAGGGAGATCGCCATTCGCGCGTCCATGCATGGCCAGACGCACCATTTCCGCCCAGCGATTGATTTCCCAGATGGTCCGCGCATCCGCGCCAGGCGGCAAAGAGCGGTGATTGAGGTGGCGAGCCCTTCCAGCGACTTCCACACCTCCAGCATAGTCCCGATGCCATGCTGGCGGCAGCGAGACCTGAATGTCGCGCCAGCCATAGAGGCACCATGAACCTGCGAGCAACTTGCGTGCATCGCGGGCCAGAGTCTCCCTGAGTTCTTCTGGCATGCCGGAAAGCGACGGAACGACCGGCGTGGGCATGGGCTCTGCGCGCACGCGCGTCCCCTCAAGCGCACTGGCATCGCGCGCCTCAGTCCGCGTCCGTAATTTCTCGCGCACGCGCCCCACCACCTCCGCGGCGTCCATCACCCGCAACCGGTGGTAGTACCACTGCAGCGTGGCCATGCGGCCCTGCTTCGCGGAGGATGTGGTCTGGCCGTTGCTGTTCATCGCCACCATAAGGTGTATCAGCTAAAAGGTGACCTGACGGTTCTCGCGGATGCTCTCCAGCACGGCAAAGGTCAGGGCCATGCTTTGGTGAGTCTGCGCATAGGGCATGGGGTGAGAGGTCTCGCCCTTCAGGAAGGACGCCCAGGCCGCCATCTCTTCGGCGTGGCCCTTGCTGGTGAATTTTTTCACGGTCTCCTGCCGCTTTTGGTACAGGCTCAATTTCTGGAAGTTCTCGCACTCCGCCCCCAGTCCG
>JAEYUU010000042.1 GCA_023429545.1 Verrucomicrobiota bacterium | reverse complement strand
CATCACGCCGGACTATCCCGTCCGGCTCAGTGGCTATGGCAGCCGACGCGACGTGAACAAGGGTGTCGAACAGCACATTTTTGCCAAGGCCCTGGCAATCGGCAGCGATGAAGATGGCCCCGCCGTGCTGGTGACGGTAGACAATTGCGGTGTGCCGGGAGCGATGCGCGAGGAAGTGGTGCGCCGTCTCGCCGCCAGGACCAAGGTGCGCGACGAGCGGTTCGCCATCGCCTCCAGCCACACGCATTGCGCCCCCATGCTCGTCGGCGTGCTGCCGAACCTGTTTGGCATGGATATCCCCGCGGAGCATCTGCCGAACATCGAACGCTACACGCGTGAGCTCACGGACAAGATTGAGCAGGCGGTGCTGGCGGCGCTCGCGGACCGGCAGCCCGCGTCGCTGGCCTGGGGCGTGGGGAAGGTGGGCTTCGCGGCGAACCGGCGGAGCTTTCCCATGAAGCCCGTGGATCACGATCTCCCCGTGCTTCGTGTCACCGGGGCGGATGGCAAAGTGCGCGCGATTTTCACCAGCTACGCCTGCCACTGCACCACCATCGCCATCGACAGCATCCATGGCGACTGGGCGGGATGTGCTCAGGAGGCCCTGCAGCGGGAGTTTCCCGGCGCCATCGCCCTCACCGCGCTCGGTTGCGGTGCGGATCAAAATCCCAATCCCCGCCGCACCATGGAACTCGTGCGGAAGTATGGAGAGGACCTCGGCGCCGAGGCAAAGCGCCTGGTGAATGGCCACCTCACCCCCATCCAGGGTGCGCTGGAGTGCCGCACAAAGTCCATTGAACTCGCCTACGACAAGCTGCCCAGTCGTGAGGAGTGGCAGGCTTTGTCGATATCGAAGGCGCCGGCGATTGCTTATCATGCGAATAAAAACCTTGCGCGTCTCGACCGTGGCGAAGCCCTGCCAACACATCTCCCCTACCTCGTGCAAACCTGGAATTTTGGCGATGAACTCGCGATGGTGTTCTTGCCCGGAGAGGTGGTCGTGGACTTCTCGCTGCGCCTCAAGCGTGAATTCAATGGCGGGCGTCTGTGGGTGAATGCCTACAGCAATGACGTGCCCTGCTACATTCCCTCCCGCCGCGTGCTGGAGGAGGGCGGGTACGAAGGCGGCGGAGCGATGGTTTACTATGACCGGCCCACCAGATTCGCCACGGATGTGGAGGAGCGCATCATCGGGGCCGTGCATGCGCTGATGCCGGATTCGTTCTCCATTGCGAAAGAGAAGCAGGGGCAGTGAATGGCCCCAAATCCCCGCTGGGAAGCGGGAGTTCAAAATTCTACAGGGTTCGTGACAATTCCGCCATCGCGCCCCGTATGTAGAGCGACGCCACCACCATGAATACGCCGCTTTTTCGGTCCTCCGTGGATCGCCGGACCTTCCTCACGGCATCCACCATGGGGCTGGCATCACTTGGCTTCGGGCGCGGGTTGAGCGGATCCACGGGCCCTGCCATGCCTGCGTCGACGCTGGCAAAGCCCGCGAAATCAACCGTGCTCTTCTTTCTCTGTGGCGGAGCCTCCCACATCGACATGTGGGACATGAAGCCCGAGGGTCCCATGGAATACCGCGGCGAGTTCAAGCCCATCCGCACCACAGGTGATGACATCCGCCTGTGCGAGCATCTTCCGCTCCTGGCGAAGCAGGCCCACCGCTTCGCCCTCGTGCATGGCGTGACGGATGCGGGTCGCGCCACGGGCGATCATCATGCCGGCTACTACTACAATCTCACCGGTCATTCACCGGATGAGACCTTCAAACAGCAGGGCAACGACCGGCGGCCCTATCCCGAGGACTGGCCCTACATGGGAAGCGTGGTGGCGATGAAGAGGCCTGCACATCCCTCCATGCCCTCCCTCATTACGCTGCCGCACAAGCCGAGCCGGGCGCCCTTTACGCGCCCCGGCCAGTTCGCGGGGCGCATCGGCATGGAGTATGATCCATTTTTTTTGAATGGAAGCTTTGAAGAGCCGCTGAAGTTTGCCTCGCCCACCATCTCCATGGCGGGCGGCATGTCTGCCGGACGCATGCAGGATCGCCGATCCCTTCTTGCCGCGATGAATGACGCGCGGCGGGAACTCGATCACGAGGTCGCCATCCAGAACTATGCCAAACAACAGCAGCGCGCCTTTGACCTGCTGTCCTCAAGCGCCACGGCGAACGCCTTTGACATCGCCTCTGAGCCGCTCGCGATGCGGGAGCGCTACGGGCAGGACATCAATGGCATGAGCCTGCTCATGGCGCGCCGCATGGTGGAGGCGGGCGTGCCTTTCGTCACCGTCTTCTGGAAGGAGGACGAAAGCATCGCCAAGCAGTGCAAGAGCGCCGGGGGCTGGGACACGCACGGTGACAATTTCAACTGCCTGAGGCAGTATCTCCTGCCCAAGTTTGATCGCGCGTTCTCAGCGTTCTTGGAAGACCTCAGCACAAGTGGCCTGCTGGACGAAACGCTCGTGCTCGTCACCAGTGAGATGGGCCGCACGCCCAAGATTGGTGACCGCCGCTCCGGCGGCGTGGCTGGCGCTGGCCGCGATCACTGGACGGCCTGCATGAGCGTGCTGATGGCGGGAGCGGGTATTCGTGGCGGACAGGCTGTCGGCGAAACGGATGCGCGCGCCGAGTTTCCGAAGGAACGCCCCATCTACCCTGAGGACATCACCAAGACCGTGTACTACGCCATGGGAATCCGGGATCTGGAGGCTCACGATCGCCTCGGTCGGCCCTACAACCTTCTCGATGAGGGCAAGCCTCTGGTAGAGCTCTTTGGCTGAGCGCCCCTTCCATTCTCTTATGCATCGCCTCCTCCTTGCCGGACTGTGTTTCGCCGTCACCGCTCATGCTGAAGACTGGCCGCAGTTCCGCGGCATCAATGGCAGCGGCGCGTCTGTTTCAAAAAAGCTGCCCCAGTCGTTCTCCGGCGAAAGCAACGTGGCATGGAAAGTGAACCTCGGGGAGGGTATCGCCTCACCGGTGGTGAAGCAGGGCCGCCTCTACTCCACCGCCATGGTCTCTGGAGAAAAGCTCGGCGTGTTCGGCCTTGATGCCGCCAGCGGGAAGCAACTCTGGAAGTCCGAGTTCGAGACCGGGAAGCTTCCGCGCATCACGCCGCCCAACAGCCACGCGTCCTCCACTCCGGCCACCGATGGAGAACGCGTCTATGTGTATTTCAGCACCCTGGGCATTCTCGCCCTGGATGCGAAGACCGGCGCCGAGGTCTGGCGCTACACCATGCCGAAACCGGCCTACCTCATGGATTGGGGCGCGGCATCCTCGCCCATCGTGCATGACGGCATGGTCATTTTCTGCCAGGATGATGATCTCGCGCCCTTCCTCGTGGCGGTGGATGCGAAGACCGGAAAGGAGAAATGGAAGACGCTGCGCAAGGATATGCTCGCCGGGTATGCGTTACCTGTGCTGTGCGAGGCGAACGGCCGCACGGATGTGGTCGTCGCCGGCAGTGGCAAACTGAAAGGGTACGACCCGGCCACCGGGAAGGAACTCTGGACCTGCAATACCCTGCTGCGCACCATCATGACCTCGCCCGTCGTGCATGACGGCGTCATCTACATCGCCGTGCAAAGCTATGGGGATGCGACACGCACGCTGAAGCATGCGCTGCTGGAGTGGCTTGATACCAATCAGGACGGCATCCTCACCCGGGAGGAGACCCCGAAGGAATTTCACGAGCGGTTCGACAGCTCAGACAAAAACAAGGACAAGCGCATCGGTCCCGAAGAAATCGACACCGCCTTCCAGAGCCCTGACAACATGGCCGCCGGCGGCAACATCATCCAGGCCGTCAAAGGCGGTGGCACCGGCGATGTCACGAAGACGCACCTGCTCTGGAATCGCGACCAGAAATCTCCCTCAAACCTGTCATCGCCCCTTTACTACAACCAGCGGCTCTACCTTGTGAAAAGCGGCGGTCTCTCCAGTTGCTACGACACGCGCGACGGGAAGACCTTGTGGGAACGCAGCCGCATCGGCAACTTCGGCGACCACTTTGCCTCGCCCATTGCTGCGGATGGGAAGATCTACATCGCCGGAAAGAACGGCTTCATCGTGGTGCTGGAAGATGCACCTGAACTCAAGGTGCTTGCCAAGAATGACATCGGGGGAGAGATCATCGCCACTCCGGCCATTGCGGATGGTCGTCTTTACATCCGCACGCGTGAGGAACTGATCTGCGTGTCCGGTGAGCGGCCGCAACCCTGATCCGCCATCCCGATGCATCCTCCCAGCATGACTGCCTTCACACAAGCCTTCCGTCACGCGGCACTCTTCCCCGTGGTCGCCATTCTCCTGGCGAC
>JAEYUU010000013.1 GCA_023429545.1 Verrucomicrobiota bacterium | reverse complement strand
GGATTGGGCAGTGCTCGACGATGTCCTGGACAAGGCCGCACAACCGGGACTTCGTGAACGCGATCCACGCGCGTCTTTCCAAGTGATAAAACCTGCGCAATGGCTGAGACGGGCATTTGATCCCATTTCCCAATGCCTCTCCTGGCTGCTGCGCGACCCGTCGGGAAGAGTGCTCGAACTGCACCTGCCATTCGACGAAGTGAATCGTCCCGCCATTGAGCGACTGGAGAGATTCAGCGCTCAAGAGTTGGAAGACTGCAAGCTGGTGGGACGATGCCAGCGCATCAATGGCATCTTGCGGGTCTTCCCCCTCGCGTTGATGACTCCCGTTCAGATCATGGGTGTATTCTTCGCAATTCCTGCGGCCGGATCCCAGATTGCCGTGTCGGCACACAACCCGTCTCTCCCCGATGCCAGCGAACTGGAGGAACCGGAATTGGAGGAGATACCCAGCACCATCCCAGGCGGCGCCTTGGGTCAAGTGATCCTCTCCGCAACCAGCTCCCTTGAATGGATCGCGGAAACCGGCATGCAGAATCAAAATGGCGAAGCCAGGTCACGTCTCAAGGAGGCTGCCGTTTCCTTGGAGCAACTCGGGACACGAAATATCGCAAGCTTTGTCGAACTCACCGCCGCTTCCCCGCAACCTTCGACGCTCTTGAAACTTCGATGGGTCCTGATGCTCTCCGAAAAGTCGATGACACGGTGAGTCGTCAGACCGGGCAGGAAGTGATCGCAAGGCGTGTTCCAATGCATTCTGCAACCTTGATTCTGAGGATGCATTCATTCGGAGATTCGCACAGCCGGCGAAGTACCTGGGGACGATGTGGCTGGTATCATATTCGATATGACCTCCGCATACTTCTCCCCCGTCCCGAATCAACATCCCGCCGCTCCCAGATTGCTGGAGCTATGCGGCGCCCTGCCGTCTCCCTTCACACTTCAAGACGTGGTGGAGGCTGTACAGGTCCACGCAACTGAGTTGGTCGATGTACTGCCCGGAGCATGGCAAACGCTGAGGAGTTGTGAGCAAATCCGAACCGTGGGGATTTGTGGGACTGCGTACCGTATCGAGCACCGCGCCGAATCCGCGCCCCGTCCTGCATGAAAGCTTGCCGTGTTGCATTGCTCACTCGCGGTCACACGCCTGTTGGAGCGGAGGGTGCGGACGATGACTTCGTGACAGATTGAGTTCTGTCGGAAAAATGATGATGATGCTGTGGCGCGCCATCCCCTTGTGGCCGTGAAGCGCCATCAGAACACGCGTTTCAGGACTCAACCTCTGAGCAAACGCGCTGAGCCAGGACCGGAGTAACCTCCACAATCCACACCACGGGAAAGGGGTCATCTGCACGCTGAGCTCCTATGACATGCTGAATCAAATCCGCCCGCGCACTTCACTGCAGGCGAATATTGAGCATGAAACGCATGCTCCGGGAGAACGGTCTGTCACTCGTTCTTGCCACGCTTTTCCTCGCCACGTTGGCATTTGGGCAGGCGCTTTCGGGACACCGTGAGTCGAACAAAGACCGGGCGCTGCACGGCCAGAAAGCGGAATCACTCGCGGAATACCTGAGTGGTTCTCATTTTCTTGAAGCCACCTTTGAAAACTGGGAATCAGAATTCCTCCAAATGGGGGTGTATGTGGCGCTGACAGCAGTCCTCTTCCAGAAGGGCTCGTCTGAATCCAGGAGTCTGACAGAGGACGAAGCGGTGGACCGCGATCCACGAACGGTCCGCAACAAACAACACGCACCCTGGCCAGTGCGTCGAGGGGGCTGGATCCTCTTTTTCTATGAACGCTCGCTGACCCTCGCCTTCATCGGTCTTTTCCTTCTGTGCTTTCTGGGGCACCTCTTAAGCGGTTGCTCCAATTACAACGAAGAACTGCGTGAACACCAGATGAGGGAGATCACCTGTCTGGAGTACATGAGCAGCAGCCGCTTTTGGTTCGAATCCTTCCAGAACTGGCAGAGCGAGTTCCTGGCCATCCTCGCCATGGTAGTGCTGAGCATCTTTCTCCGGCAGCGCGGCTCTCCTGAATCCAAGCCTGTGGATGCGCCTCACAGCGAAACTGGAAGATGAGACATCCTCAGACAGCTGCACTGCCCCCGGGCGAGTTCGTGGCAGCGAGAGGGTCCTGAACGGCAATCACACCCAACCTGATGCCAAACTCAGGAGGCCCGTTTGATGGTGTTGCAGCCAAACATGCAGGCGCGGGCGAACAATTGGCATGTCTCTCACCTACCAACCCTTTGCAGCAATCCCAGAAATCAACTCTCTGCAAGAGGAGCTGAAACACAATGTGAACGACATGGAGCGATACGGCTCCATTGCAGCCGGTGCTGGAATTCTCATCGGTTCTTTCTGGGGCCATGGGCTGGCCCGCCTGCTCCTGCTAGGAACCGCCGGAGCCTTGGTATATCGGGGTATCACCGGTCACTGCCATCTCTACGAAAGGCTTGGTGTGAGCACGCGTCCGCCCGGTCCAGGCGAGCGAGCGCCTGAAAATGCCAACACTGTATCTGGCCAGGCCCCGCTCTCGGTTGCTGCCTGACATTTCCCCAATCCCGGCAACACGCTACAGCCATGAAAACCAAGGAAGAGTTGATCGACTGGTTGAAAGATGCCTACGCCATGGAGAAGGCCATGGAAATGGCTCTCGGAAAGCAAATAAACAATGACAAGGTATCGCAGCGCATGCGTGAGCAGGCCTCGATCCACTACACGGAGACTCAAGGCCATGCCCAGGCGGTGCACGACTGTCTCCACGCACTCGGCGCGGATGTGTCCCTGCTCAAGAACATGGCCGCACAAGGCCTGGAGTTCGCCAAGAGTTCCACGTCCATGCTTGCCCGCGATGAAAGGGTGAAAGATGCCATTGCCGCGTATGCCTCAGAGCATTTCGAGATTGCCTGCTATACTGCTCTACGCACCGCTGCAAAGACGCTGGGCATCGCCCCGATTGTCAGCATGTGCGACGCCATCTTGAAGGAAGAGACGGCCATGGCAGAGTGGCTTGGGTCCAACCTGCCGAACTTGGTCAATGACTACCTTGCGGAGAAGTAGAACCGGGTATTGCAAGGTGTGGTTCGGCAAGGTCGGCGTCCACGAGTCGTTTTGCGCGCCTTGCTGTGCGCAGTCCGCTTTCCGCGCTGGTTCGCCCGAACATCGGCACGCATGCGGAAGGCTTCATGCATGATGCAGTTCCATTATCGCATATTGCGAAATCATCACGCCGTTATCCGTGCATATAACATTATCCCCCCACCGAAGCCCGGTGACCGCCCATGTTATGCGATTATTCTGTTCGGAATTGCATTTCAGGACACGCATCGTTTGAGGCATCATCGATTAGCCTTAGGTATGAAAATCCTTCCTACATTCTTGATGGCGCTCGCTGGAATCTGCCTCGCAGTTCCAGCCAGCGGACAAACGACCACCGCTCCAAAATCCGGAAGCGGCACCTCGACGAATCAGTCGGGCAGCAGTTCAACCACCTCCACCACGCCCGGCAGGGACCAGGAGAGAAACCAGAACCAGCCGGACAAACCGACAAACCCCAACAGCGCCCGTGATCTGGCGCCGGGCCGCAGCACCAATCCCCCACCCGGACAAGGCGGCGTGGTTCCCGGCCAGGAGAAGAAAGAAACCACCAATCCGAACGCCACCTCAACCACCCAGCCCAGTACCAGTGGCAACACGACCAAACTGGCCGACTCCACCACCAAGCCAGGCGACTCGACGACGAAACCGTCTGACTCGACAAACACGACCACCAAGCCTGGCGATTCTACGGACAAGCCCACCAATCCCAACAGTGCACGAGATCTTGCTCCCGGACGCAGCACCAACCCACCCCCGGGGCAAGGTGGTGTCGTGCCAGGGCAGGAGAAGAAGGAGCTCGACACACCCTCCACCAGTTCGAGCGGCGGCTCCAGCACCGGCTCCACTTCCGTGCCGAAGAAATAATCGTCTTCGCTGAAACGCGTTCACAGGTCCGCAGAGCATTGCTCTCTGCGGACTTTTTTTGTCGGGGATGCGGGATCAACAAGATATCGGGAAGATTGCAGAGTTTCGGCCCCGGAGTGAATCCCGCCTGAGAAGCGCCACGGATCCAACCGGCAGCCTCAACTGCTTTCATGTGCTCCTGCGAGGCGATCTGCACGCATGCGGTATCCACCTCGAAATGTTGACCACGCTCTGGTGCGCCAACCTTGGAGTTCCAACGCATCGGGGAGCTCATTCCCTCGAAAGCCCGCATGCACGCTCAGTACCATGTCGTGCACCGTGATGCGATTCATCCTCGTCAAGAAGGCCACCAGCCGCCCCATCCAAAGGGATCTGCGGGCTCTGAGGGGATCCACCGAGATCACCACCCGGGCCGCTGCTGGCAACCTGCGACCGAGTTCCTTCAACTCCTCGTTCTTAAACTGGTGAAGCAGCAGGTTCGCCACGATCACCTCCGCATCGGGAATCGCGTCTTGAAGGATGTCTCCCTTCACCCATGAGGCAGGCTCAGGCCATTGCGCTGGTCTCCCGCTCACATCCATGCCAATCATCGCAGTCGCTGGCCAGCCGCTGTCTGCCAGCTTCTTGCCGAGGCGACCGCTCCCGGCGCCAATTTCGAGCAGCCTCCAACCGGGTTGGTGCAGTCTTCTGAGTACCCCGGCAACCCAATGGTGATTGCTCATGAGGAGGTTGATGGTGTCCAGTTCGGCGCGTGACTCCTTTGCCTCCGGATGGTCGGGTGGAATGGCGTCGAGAACCTCAGGCTCGACCCTCCTCCGGGTCCATGTTTTCGCAAGGCTCCTGCTTACCTTTAAAGAAGTTGGCGAAAGTGCATTCACGTCAGAGGAATCGGGACAGCCAGGGATATTGCGCCTCACCAGCCCGGCGCAAACATGCCCCCTCGTGATTCATGAGAGGATAGTTTCTCTTTGGACAGGCAGTCCCTGCAGCTCAGGACAGCGCAGCCCCAAGGCTTGAATTCGCCTGACGGCTCACCGGTCCCCTTTGTCTCCCTGACCGGGCTTCGATTTGGTCTTGGCGTGCTGGCGCCGGTCGGCAGCGAGGGATTTTCCCACGTCATCAGATTCGGAGAACCGACCTTGTTCGTCGCGGCGGACATAGCGTTTGTCGCCTTTGTGGGGTTCGATGAGTTCGCGTTTCGTGCTCATGCACCTGTATCGTGGCTGCAGGCCCGCATGGATGCGGGGGCGCGCATCCTGTTATACGAAGACGCGGGGGACCGAACGAAGGGGCGTCCACGAACTCCTGTCGTACTCCGAAACTACAGGCCGCTCCGCGCTTTATGCCGGGGATAGAGTTGTAGTCGTATCGATCGCCATGCTCACCAACCGGGACATCTCTGAACTGCTCATCCAAGAGAGCCATGGGACCACCGGGAAACGCGCGGAGGCCCTGGTGGAGGCCGCCAGATGTGCCTATCTTTGGCCTGAGGAAGCGACCGGGGTGCACGCACGCGGTGAATCCCTCACGAGACTTCGTTCCCTATCCGGCACCTCCTATCGTCTCATTGCCGGATGGCTCGCACACCCTCCCCCTCCACCAATGCCACCAGCAACGCGCCAGGGGTTCATGACCATGGCGGAGGCCAATGCCATCGTTGCGAGGCATCCAAGGCGGCTCAAGACTCTGCAAGGTGACCTGCAGATGCACACGAACTGGAGCGACGGCACATGCACCATCGTGGAAATGGCCGCAGCCGCAGTGGAGCGAGGCTACCGGTACATCGCCCTCACCGACCACACTGCCAGCCTCACGGTCGCCAACGGCATGAACGAGAGAAGGGTGGAGTCGCAGGGGCGTGAAATCGCACAGGTGAATGCCGCGCTCTCTGAGAATCGCGTGCCCTTCACCGTGCTGCATGGAGTGGAACTCAACCTCTCGGCATCCGGTGCCGGTGACATCAGGGCTTCCGCACTCAAGAAACTGGATCTCGTGCTGGGCTCATTTCACACGGCGCTCAATTCGCGGCATGATGAGACATCAAGATATCTCGCGGCTCTCCGTAACCGGCATGTACATATCCTCGGTCATCCCCAGAC
>JAEYUU010000369.1 GCA_023429545.1 Verrucomicrobiota bacterium | reverse complement strand
CGGTTGAGGTGATCCACATCATAAAACTCCGCGGGAGGGAAGTCGTGCGCTCCGTCCTTGTGGAAATCCTGGAACCACAGGCCCGGTGTTTCCGCGTCGAGCTTCTGCATGTGCCGCACCACTTCCTGGAAGCCCTCGTGCGTGGTGCCGTCCGGATCACAGGCATTCGCATCCTTGGTATACGGGTGCAGCGGGGTCGTAAAAAGCAGCACCTTCACCCCCTTCTTGGCCAGTGCCTGCGCGGTCCCCTTGAACTCCGCAAAGATCTCGTCACTCCATTCAAATCGTTCGCTGTCGCACAACTCGAGGATTTGTTTGCGCTGCTCCTCCAGACTTTCAGGAAGGTTGCTCTGCTTGCGGCCTTCCCAGCCCCATTCGTCGCATCCGGTGATGTTCAATCCTTCAAGCTCGGTCGAAGTGACCAGCTTCCCGGGCAGGGGCGCGGGCCACAGTTTCGCCTTGTTTTTCTGATCGTAAAGCCAGCCGGGGCTTGCGGTGAACTCCTCATACTTGCGTTCATCCCGACGCTCCGCATTGAAGGTGCGCGCGCTCACCACCCACATGACCCACTCCAACTTCGGCAGCGGGGCGATGTACTCGCGCACCATCAGGCACTGCAGCTTGTTGTTTCCGCCAGCAGGCGCCATGTTCAGCATGAGCGGCGTGTCCCAATTTTGCTGGCCCAGAAATTCTCTCGGACACACTCCCTTGGTCGCATGCGAGTTCCCCATGACAGCCACGCGCAGTTGTCCCCGGAGCCGCCAGTAGAGTTGCATCTGGTCGGACACATTCCCCCGGTAGTCCATGCGTACCACGCTGGGCATGCGCTCCTGTGCGAGCGACTGGGAGAGATCCAGAAAACGCGGCGGCTCTTCCGCGGTGATCTCAAGGTCATCACTGGCGGCGATGTCCTTGATGTCTTCCACGGAGTCAAACGGCACCACCTTGAGAGTCAGCACCTCGCCCGGCTTGTCGCTCACCGGCACGGCCTTGGCGGCAATCACGGTCCAGTGCGCCACCCGAATGATGGGTGCCTCCAGCTTGCCGGTGAGAACCCGCTTCACCTTGTATTCATGCCAAGCCAGCGCCTCATCGTACGGCCGCACATCCTCAGGGGTCTTTGCCTTGGAGGCGGCCACGCGCTCCACCTCCACCTGAATCTCTGGATTCTGCGCCTGCTGTCGCTTATTGCAGGAGGGCACCAGCAGGATGATGGCGGCGCAGAAGGAAAGGGCAGCAGGGGTGCGCATTCGGTGGGTGAGGGTGCCTGAGCAGGCGTCGTCCATGGAACCACGATTGGACCACTTCGCCAGAAAAACCCACGCTCTCATGGATGGTGGACCCGGATTTTTCATGGGCTGGTGCTTTCCGTTTCCCGACACTCGTATCCCGCCTACCGTACGCCAATGCCCCCCGAGCCTCCGTTTCCCAAGCTCATCGCCATCGTGGCCATGGCTTCCAATCGCGTCATCGGCAGGGAGGGAAAGCTGCCCTGGCACCTCCCGGAGGATCTGAAATTCTTCAAACAGACCACTTTGGGGCATCCTGTGCTGATGGGAAGAAAGACCTTCGACTCCATTCTCTCCTCCCTGGGAAAGCCCCTGCCCCGGCGGCTCAACCTCGTGCTCAGCCACACCATGGAGACCCGGGCAGATGCCACGGTCATTCGTGAGGTGGCGGAAATCACGGATGTGACCGGCCTGACCTCACCCGTCTATCTCATCGGCGGGGCCCAGCTCTTCGAGAGCCTGCTTCCCCAGTGCAGTGAGCTCATCCTCACCCATATCGACCAGCCCTATGAGGGTGACGTTTTCTTTCCCGACTTTGAGCATCTGTTCGACCTCCGGGAAATTCTGGGCCGTGGTGAGGGGCTGGAATTCCGCCGCTACGTGAGGAAGGAGGGATAGGTCCCGGTTACTGGGTGCGTTGCTATGGGTCCACACGCATCCTCTTCCATGAAGCCCATCCTCCTGCTCAGCGCACTGCTTGCCACCACCCTCCCCGCCGCCGAACCCGCGGAGGGGTTTGTCTCCCTCTTCAATGGCAGGGATCTTACGGGCTGGGTCGCCCCCGAAGGTGACAACGGACACTGGAAAGTGCTGGATGGCGTGCTGGACTACGACGCTCTCAGCGAGGCGCCCGGCAAGGACAAGAACCTCTGGACTGCCAAGGAGTACAAGGACTTCACCCTGCGGCTCGACTGGCGGCTGAAGCAGACCACCGGCCTGTATGACATGCCTGTGGTGCTGCCCGATGGCACCCACAAGCTGGATGCGAACGGCAAGGAGATCAAAATCCCCACGCCAAACGCGGATTCCGGCATCTACCTTCGAGGTACGTCCAAAGCACAGATCAACATCTGGTGCTGGCCCATTGGATCTGGCGAGGTTTATGGCTATCGCATGGACAAGACCATGCCGCCCCAAGTTCGCGCTGGAGTGACCCCCAAGGTGAATGCCGACAAGCCCGTGGGTGAATGGAACACCTTTGAAATCACGATGAAAGGTGACCGCCTCACCGTGGTGCTGAATGGCAAGACCGTGATCGAGAACGCCCAGCTCCCGGGCATCGCGGCATCAGGGAAGATTGCTCTCCAGCATCACGGTGGTCGTGGCAAGGACGGCAAGATGAGTCCTGCTTCCAGCCTCATCCAGTTCCGCAACATCTCGATCAAGGAGCTCTGACTTCAATCGCCCAAACCACGCACTTCATGAGTCGTCTGTCCCGCCTGCAGCGGCTGCTTCTTGCCGCGATGCCATGCCTTGGTCAGGTCCCTCTGCTGCCTGCTCAGGACGCCGCATCCGCATTGATCACTCAATGCGGCGAGGCGGACGACCTGCTGCATCAGCGAAAGTTTGCCGAGGCCGAGAAGGCCTATCGCGCCATGCTGCCCGCCGCGCAGCGGGACCTTCCACCGGCCAGCCCGCTGAACCTCCGTATCCGCAACAACATGGCCGTCGCCCTCTCCTCGCAAGGCAAGACCAGCGAGGCGGAGGCGGCCCATCGTGCCACCATCGCCATTCTGGAGAGAGCGCCCCAGGCGGAAAAGACCGCGCTGCTCGTCTGCAAGAACAACCTGGGCGATACCCTCTTTGCGCAGCGAAAGTACCGCGAAGCAGAAGCCGTGCATCGCGAAGTCTACACGGAACGGCAGACCGTTCTGGGGAAGGAGCATCGTGATACCCTGGTCTCCGGGTACAACCTCGCCAACTGCCTGTACCAGCTCAAACGCCGGGATGAGGCTCGGGACATCACGCGATTCATCACTCCCACGGCAAAGCGCACCCTTGGCGCCACCCACGCC
>JAEYUU010000728.1 GCA_023429545.1 Verrucomicrobiota bacterium | reverse complement strand
AGACCGCAGTGGAGATGTGCCTGCGCAATGCTCGCGCCGCGGGAGTGGCCATCGGCGCGCGCGCGGACAATGTGTTCGATTACTTGAAGACGGCCGAGAAGCAGGGCGAGCAGTACGACCTCATCGTGCTGGATCCTCCGAGTTTCACGAAGTCCAAGCAGTCCCTCACGGACGCCATGCGCGGGTACAAGGAAATCCACCTGCGCGCCATGAAGATGCTCCAGCCCGGAGGCATCCTCGCCACCTTCTCCTGCTCCCACCATGTAAGCATGGGTGACTTCCGCATGATGATCAATTCCGCAGCCGTCGATACCCGCCGCACCCTGCGCTACATCGACACCTACACCCAGCGTGCCGATCACCCGATCCTCACCGGCATTCCGGAGACGGAGTACCTGCGCGGGTATGCGCTGGAAGTGATTGGGGGATGGTAAGCTGCCGGTAGGACGGTGGTGATGGGAGCAGCATTGCCGCATTGATAGCTCGTAGCTGCGTGGTGCTGATTTGGTGGTGGATGTAACAGTTTGTTGCAGGCCACGTACCCACATGCCTAGAGTTTGAAGCGATGCCAATGCGTTAACGCATTCCTGCACTCGTCTACCGTCCCACTGTCGCACCGCTTACCGTCGCACCGAATTCCCATGCGCCTGACCTTCCACCAAGCCGGCCTGCCTTCCGAAGTACTCAATCTGGAACCATATGACCCGCCGGCACCGCAGCGGCATGAGGTGCTGGTGCGCATGCTGTATGCGCCCATCAATCCGGCGGACCTGAATTTCATCGAGGGCACGTATGGGAAGGAGGCCAGCTTCCCGGCGCTGCCTGGGAATGAAGGCTGCGGACGCATCGAGGCCGTGGGGGATGAGGTGGAGTCGCTGGCGGTCGGAGACCTGGTCATACCGCTCCATCCCATAGGCACGTGGTCGAGATACCTTTTGGCCGCGGAGAACAAATTTGCGAAGCTGCCCTCGGACCTGGATCCGGTGCAGGCCAGCATGCTTCGGGTGAATCCCACCACGGCATGGCAGATGCTGCATGAATTCCGCGCCCTCAAGGAAGGCGAGGTGGTGGCGCAGAATGCGGCGAACTCAGGCGTGGGCCGTGCCGTGATACAGATTGCCCGCCATCTTGGCCTGCGCACCATCAATTTTGTGCGGCGGGAATCGGTCATGGAGGAACTGACCGCCTTGGGCGCGGACTCCGTGCTGCTGGATGGGAATTCCGATGAAACCGCCGCACGCAGTGCCCTGGGGGGCGAGCCTCTGCGCCTGGCTCTGAATGCCGTGGGCGGGGACAGTGCGCTTCGCCTGATGGATCTGCTCTCCACGGGGGGCGCCCTGGTGACCTATGGGGCCATGAGCCGGCGCAGCCTGAAAGTGCCGAACAAGTTTCTCATTTTCAAGAATCTTGAGATTCGCGGCTATTGGCTCACGCGTTGGATTGAGCAGGCTTCTCACATCGAGATCGGCGAGGTCCTCCGGCCACTTGCGGAGATGATGCTGCAGGGCAAGTTGCAACTCCCGGTGGAAAAGGTCTTTCCCATGGAGGACTTTGCTGAGGCCGTACGGCTTGCCGCGCAGGACGGACGCAGTGGGAAAGTGGTCCTGGCTCTGTGAAAGTTCCCATTGCAGCCCCACGTTAGGAGAGGTATGCTTACCCCCATGAACCATACCTTCCTCGCAGGCATTGGCCCGTTTGGCACGACTGAGATGATCATCGTGGCCATTCTTGTGCTGGTGCTCTTCGGAGCCAAAAAGCTTCCCACATTCGCCCGCAGTCTCGGCAAGAGCATGGGTGAATTCAAGAAGGCGCGCGAAGAGTTCGAGCATGAACTGACCAGCGCCCAGGATGACGTTTTGAACACCCCCACGAAGCAGCCGGAGCAGAAGCGCATCCCGACTACGACGGAGGTGTAAGGACTGACATCCCTCCTTGCAAATTCGCTCCGCTTCATGTTGCCTCGCGCAGCATGAAGCGGTTTTATTTTGCCCTGATCGCATGTGCCGTATGGCTGGTTGCTGCTACCGCGCTGCCAGGTCAGGAGGCGACTCGCCGTCAGGTGACGGTGTGCTCCTACAACCTGAAGAACTACCTCAAGATGGAGCGCTTCGTGAAGGGGGTGCGCACAGAAGGAATCGGCAAACCGGAGAGCGAGATCGAGGCGGTGGTGCGGAGCATTGTGGCCATCAAGCCGGACATCCTGGGTGTGTGTGAAATAGGTGCGGCAGACGATCTGCAGGACCTGCAAAACAGGCTGAAACAGGCGGGGCTGGATCTGCCGCACGTGGAGGTGGCTGGAGGCGGAGATCCTTCCCGCAGGCTCGCCTTGCTCACGCATCTGCCCATTGTGGCGCGGAATTCCCAGACGAAGCTCAGCTACCAGATCGGGCAGAAGATTTTTCCGGTATCGCGCGGTTTCCTAGATGCGACGGTACAGCTTCGTCCGGGATGGGAACTGCGCTGTGTGGGCATTCATCTCAAGTCCAAGCGTGAGGTTCCGGAAGCGGATCAGGGATTGATGCGGCGCAATGAGGCGCATCTTTTGCGCAATCACCTGGAGGGCATCCTGAAGGCCGCGCCGCAGACGAAGGTGCTGTGCTACGGCGATTTCAATGAGCATGCGCACGAGGCACCCATCGTGGAGATCGAAGGCGTGCCGGGCATGGAACTCTCCATGCGTGATGTGCGCCTGCGCGACCGCCACGGCCTCACCTGGACGCACTACTGGGAATTCGCGGATGTGTATTCACGATTTGACTACTTCTTCGTCAGCCGCGAACTCCAGCGTCATGTGAATCACAAGGAGTCCTACATCTATGGCACGGAGAATTTTGATGAGGCCAGCGATCACCGGCCCATCGTGCTGAAGGTTGATCTGGCGAAGTAGAAGTGTTCCGCTTCAGCTATTTGTCCTCACTCCACCAGCTTCAGCGTCTTCTTCTGCTGGGCGCTGAGGTAGGCAGTGTCCACGATCTGCTGGCCGATGCGCGAGATCTCCACGGTGAGTGGCCCAATCAAAGGTGCGCCGGTTTCCAGATGATGGATGACATGCTCGATGGGGTTGCGGTTCGGTGACTTCAATTCGTCTACGGGAAGCTCATAGCCCTCCGGCTTCTGCCGGGTCTGGACGAAGACGGTTTCCGCGTAGTCGTAGCAGGAGATGGTGCCATCCGTGCCTTTGATCACAAAGCCACACTTCGGCTGGGGCTGGTGCGTCCACGGGTCGGTGAAGGTGCCCCAGCGGGTTTCGGTTTTGCTGAGGCCAAAGGAATAGCGGATGATGGCAATGCTGTGCTCGTCCACTTCGAGTCCCTGAGGCTCATCCCACACACCGGTGACTTCGATGGGCTTGCGGCCACCGAGGTGCCAGGTGCCGAGCGTGGTGCCGTAGCCCATGTAGTCCAGCAACGAGCCGCCGCCCTGCGACTTCTTGTAGAACCAGCTCGCGTCCTTCTCTGCAGCGGTGGGTTCGACTTCAATCTTGTCGGCACCATGGTAGAGCGGGCCGCGATTGCCACCGTAGTGATGAAATTCGCGCACCTCGCCGATGAGGCCTTCCTGGATGAGACGATGTGCCGTCTGCTGGCAGGCGATCCATACGAGAGGCCAGTTCACCGCAAGCAGCTTGCCGGTGGGTTGCATGGCGGCGACCATCGCATCCGCTTCTTGCAGCGTGCCGGCGAAGGGCTTCTCCATGATGATGTGTGTGCCGAAGGGGGCGACCTTCTCCACCCACTCACCGTGGCGCGAAGCAGCAGGGCAGAGCACCACGAGATCGGGCTTGGTCTGTTCAAGGCACGCACGGTAGTCGGTGAAGACCTGGTCAGAGCTGAGGCCGAAGTTCTTCGCGGCGCTCACCATGCGTTCCGGCTGCTCATCGCTGATGCCCACAATTTCCGCATTGGGATGCTCAGAGGTCTGCCGCAGCAGATCGCCCATGTGGAAGTGATCAAAGTTGATGCCTGCGATGCGCCATTTTTTCATGGAAGTGGATGCTAAAGCGTTCAGGGGTCAGATGAGGAGGGAGCTGGGGAGTCGTCGAGGGTCAGGTACATGACATAGGCGTCCACGTATCCCAGTCTTGCATGACGAAATGCG
>JAEYUU010000361.1 GCA_023429545.1 Verrucomicrobiota bacterium | reverse complement strand
CTAAAACACCTTACCCAGAGGCGGCCCCCCCGCAACTTTCCCGGTTTGAATTTTGAGTTTGGCTGGCTTGGAGTATGCTGAAGAACATGGTCATCGACTCCATCACCTCTGACCCACGCATTGAGCCCGCCACGCTCGAAGATCTGCCGCAGCTCACGGATCTGGTGATGTCACTCATGGGCGAGGAGGAGGATTTCACCCCCAACCGGGTGAAGCAGGAGCACGGGCTCAAGCTCATCCTGGAGCAGCCCAGCCGGGGTCGCATTTTCGTGCTGCGCAACGACCACTTCGTCATCGGGATGGTGAACTTGCTCTTCACCATCAGCACCGCGGAAGGCGGCTTTGTCGTGCTCATGGAGGACGTGATTGTCCACCCCATGCACCGGGGCCAGGGTTACGGCTCGCGCCTGCTGAAGCGCGCCATCGAATTCGCCCGCGAAAAGAGCTTCAAGCGCATCACCCTGCTTACGGACAGGATCAGCGCGGAGAGCCAGCGCTTTTTCCAGAAGCATGGGTTCGTGTTTTCCCACATGATTCCGATGCGACTGGTCTTCCCTGAAAACAATACCTGAGAAAGCCCATGTACCTGCCGGGTATCTCCTTCAAGTCATCCTCATGGTGGCACGGTCTGGCAACCCTTCCTGAGAACGAAGCCGCGCCTGCGGCTGATGCCACCGCCTGGAGTCTCGTAGGACTGGGCCTCTTTTGCACGGTGTGCTTCCTCGGGGGAGCCCTGGCCCTGCGAAAACGGGAGCACAGCGCCTCTGCGGAGCCGGGAAACGAAGCTCCGCCCAGTCACGTGCAGCGTCCGGAAGCCTCCCAAAAGGCGGAAAACACCGAGGAAGGCCCCAAGCGGCAGCCGTGGGAACGCGGAGCGGACTGGTGGAAAGATCAGGAGTAAGCGTCGGAGCTTTTCGCCGGGAGATGGTAAACCGTTGCTTGAGGCGTCCCGAATGCATCGTGATGCCGGTGGGCACAAAAAGAAAACCGGCGATGGGAGCATCGCCGGTCTTCCAAATATGAATGTCTGAAGCGCCATCCTGGCGCAGGCAGATACGCGATTACGTTGTCTGCGCGTGCGGAGCACGGCCCCTCTTGGAGCCTACGGAGTAGTAGCTGGCGTAGTTGTAGTAGGTGTACTCCTTCAGGCTGGTGCTGGCGCGGTTGAGAACGATGCCACCCACGTTCACCTGGCGATCATAGAGAAGGTCGAGGGCTTTCGCGGT
Organism: Verrucomicrobiota bacterium; assembly: GCA_023429545.1. Taxonomy (GTDB): domain Bacteria; phylum Verrucomicrobiota; class Verrucomicrobiia; order Verrucomicrobiales; family Verrucomicrobiaceae; genus Roseimicrobium. The sequence goes on along the minus strand of JAEYUU010000361.1, from coordinate 2,671 downwards.
GAGGCGGGCCATGGTGGAGGACATGCGGACCACGAAGAGCACCGTGTCCACCTTCGGAGCGAAGCTGGCGGTATCATCCGCCACCAGCACCGGCGCGCTGTCGAAGATGATGTAGTCATATTCCTCCGTCATCTCACGGATGACTTCATCCGACAGCGGGGAAAGGAACAACTCGGAAGCCTGGTCCACGGCCTCGCCGCGGGGGAGCACATGAAGGCCGCGCGTGCCGCTCTCCAGCACCGCATCCCGCCAGTGCATCTGGCCGTTGAGCACCTCGCTGAAGCCGGGAGTGCCTGGAATCTTGAAGAGCTCGCTCACACCACCACGGCGCAAGTCCGCATCCGCCAGCAGCACCCGGGCTCCGCCGAGCGCCATGGTGATGGCCATGTTCGCCACGGAAGTGGTCTTGCCCTCGTTCGGCACAGCGCTGGTGACCAGGATGATTTTGGGCGGCTTGCCCCCCGCCCAGTTCTTGAAGAGAATGGACGAGCGCAGGTTGCGGAAGGCCTCCGCGTAGAGGTGCCGATCATCGCTGGGTCGCAGAAGGGCCACGTCCCCACGACCGCCCAGCTCGGGAATCTGACCCAGAATGGCTTCGTTCGGGAACAGCGCCTGAAACTCGCTGAAGGTATTCATACGATCGTCAAGGCGGTCGAACAACAGCAGGATGACCGAACCTGCGGCAAGACCACCGAGCAACGCCAGGGCGATGGGCAGAATCAGTTCCCGCCTCTTCTCGGTGGCAGGACCGGCGAGTTCCAAGATGGCCACTAGGTCAGATTGAGTGATGCTGGTGGTATCCAGTTGAGCAAGCTTGTCCTTCCACGACTGATGATCCTCCACCAGGCGCTTGTATTCGGAGTCGAGTTGCTTGTAGGTGACGATCTTGTCGTTCGCTTCCTTGGCCTTCACGCTCCATTCCGCGATTGCCTCCTTGAGGCCGTTAATCTTGGTCTGAATGCCATCGAGACGGCCCTTCATTTCCTCTTCGCATCTTGTTTTGTAGATGGCGACTTTGGATTTGGTTTCGGCGATTTGTTCATCCACTTCCTTGATGGAAGGGTGCTCAGGCCGATAGATGGCAAGCAAGTCCTGGCGCCTGGACTCCAGAAGCATGAGATCATCTTGCGCGTTCAGATAGCGGGTCTCCATGGGGGAGACTCCGCCCTGCCCAGGAGTGGGAGTCGCGCTGGTCTGCGCTGTGGGCAGCCTCGAGCCATCGTTCTGGACTGTCGGGCTGCCACTGTCCGGCGCTGACATGGAGGGCATGGTGGCGGAGCGCTTGTCCTGCTGGCGCAGGTAGTTGTCCAGCCCCATGCGCTCCATGATCCTCTTCTCCGTCTCGTAGATGTTCAGGGTGTTCTCCAAGGACACGAGATAGGCTCCCGCACGGTTGAAATTCCCCTCGAACATGGTGGCGTCATTCGCCTTGAGGAAGTTTTCGAGCGCCAGCTTGGCAGCAGCGACATCCTTCTGTTTCTCCAGGACCTCTTGGATGACCTTGCCAACGGTTCCACCCACCGAGTCATCAATCATCTTCTTGCGGAAGGCGATGTATTCAGACAGCAGCTCATTCAGCAGCGCCTGGGTATATTTTTCCTCGGTACCCGTGGCGGTGACGTGCAGAATGGAGGAGCCCTTTGTCTGGGTGACCTGGATATCCACTTCGATTTCCTTCAACTCCGGATGTGCCATGCTCACCCGTTTCTCGGCCTCCCTTCTCAAGCTGGCGCTTTCGAGGAGTTCTATTTGAGTGCCATAGAAGTCACTGTAGAACATGTTGCTGAGCGTGCCCTGCTCTGTTCCTGAGACATTGACTTTGGTCCCCACATGGAGCTTGCCGTGGGCAACGTACTCCTGAGGGCTGCTCGTGACGGAGATAGCCGCATAAACCACCGCAATGCAGGAGGTCAGCAGCAGAAACCACCAGCGCCTGCGAAGCAGTACCTTGTAGCGCTGGAGTTTGGCCGACGTCTCGTGAAAGCGGTTGAGCGAGATTGCCGGAGCCTGGGCGGGATGATGAGATTCCATAAATGATGGCGGCAAGGATGGGCAGCTTCTTTAGAGCTTACCAGATAGGGCAGTTGTTGAAAGAAAATTTGTTTACATTGTCATCACACAGACCCACCCGGCTATCCACGGGATGGCGGCGGGGCTTCCATCATATCAATCGGTCAGTCGTTCCTCCACGATGATGGTGTCGTTGGGGAGGAGCGGGAGGTCCTTCTCGGTCATGCCCTTGGACATTACGTCCCGGAGATTGACGACGAGTGTCACATTCCCCTTTGCAGGCACCTTGCGGACAATTTTCACGGCCTTGTCCTTGGCACCCTCGGCGAAGCCGCCGGCGCGCAGAATGGCCTGGCTCGCAGTGAGCTGGTCCTGTTGAACAAATTCGTATTTTCCCTGCCGAATCACCTGGTCATAAACTGTAATATAACCGACTGGACCTCTTTGAGTTACACCTGGTGTCGGGTTTGCAGGCGTGGAGTTTTGACTGATGGCAAAGTGACCAAGAAAGAATACCACAACAAGGGCAGGCAATGCGAACCGAATCCACAGCCACCCAGTCCCTTTTCGCGAAATCCCTGCTTGGGAAGGTTCGAGGTGTCTTGGGCGGGTGACGGATTTGTCCATGAACGCGGCCAAATGGAGAGGGGCTGGTATCAAC
>JAEYUU010000697.1 GCA_023429545.1 Verrucomicrobiota bacterium | reverse complement strand
GTTCCTAATCCGTCGAGGACTGAAGATCTATCCCGCACACTGGTTCATGATCTTCACCACGGTTCTTGTGGCATCCTATACTGGAACGCCAGAAGTCAGCGCGGACAAAATAATCGGGGAGGTATTTTATCTTCAGAATTTGCTCAGCGGCCACACGCTTGGCTCAAGCTCTCTCTGGGATCACACGTGGAGCCTGGCTGTGGAGGAGCACTTCTATCTTCTCATTGCCTTCGCCTTCGCTGTGAGCCTTTCATCCAGCAACCGTAACCTCCCTGGACGCCTGAAGTTCCTGCCCTGGACGGCGCTGCTTGTCTGTTCGACGTGTCTGGTGATCAGGTTGGGCCGCCTCCTCTTTGTCAATGATCCATCCCTGTACAATTCCAACTATTACATGAGTTACACGCGCATGGATGCCCTCATGGCCGGTGTCTTTATTCGATACTGTCGTTTTGGTCACAAAGAGCGTTTCGAGCTGTACTGCAGGAAACTTAAATGGATCGGCGTACCGCTCTGCGTCTGCGCCCTGCTGCCAATCTTCGTATACAATGAGCCCCGGTATACCCTTTCCATCGGGTTGACCATCAACTATCTGGGCGCATCCGCCTTGTTGATGTCCCTCATTGCCTGGCAGTCATCTCCATTTCCCTCCTGGATTCGCCCGCTTACCTTCGTGGGCAGATACTCCTACTCCATTTATCTGTGGCACATGGCATTCTATCTGTGGCTCGGAAATGTCCTGTCGCGTGAGTTGACGAGCGTCTCCGCATGGCTCTTTTCCGTCGCCGTTCATCTGCTCGGTGCGGTTGCCGTTGGAGTTTGTACCAGCATGCTCGTGGAGTCTCCCACATTGCGGATGAGAGAGAGGATGTTTCCTTCCAAGGGCAGTTCCGGCACCTTCCGCTTGCATCCGGTGACAGACGCGACACACTAGGTTTTTAATGCCGGACACAGAGCCGATCCTCAGCAAGCAAGACATCGCCCAGCGCATTGAGCGTATTGCGTCCGCCATTCAGGAGAGGAAGCCCGGCAGAGACCTCGCCCTCGTGGGCATTCACCGGCGCGGAGTGCCCCTCTCCGAGCGCGTGTACACGCTCCTGAAGCCCAAGCTTCCCGGCTTGCGCATCGGCCGGGTGGACATCTCCCTGTACCGCGATGACCTGAAGTCTCTGGAGGTCATGCCCAAGCTCGTGGGCTCGGACATTCCCTTCGACCTGGATGGCCTGCACGTGATACTCTTCGATGAGGTCATGCACACCGGTCGCACGGCCCGCGCGGCGCTGGAGGAACTGCTGGATCACGGCCGACCTGGAAAGGTGGAACTCGCCGTGCTCATTGACCGCGGTGGTCGCCAGCTTCCCCTCTGTGCGGACTATGTGGGCCAGGATGTGGAGGTGCCGGAGGGGCGGCGCGTTTCCGTCTGTTTTGAAGAAGTGGATGGCGAAGACGCCGTGTATGTGACAGAAGGAGGACGTCGATGACCCCCCGCAAAGACCTGCTGGATATCCAAAGCCTGACGGACGAAGAACTCGACTTCATCCTCACCAACGCCGTTCCCTTCAAGAACCTCTTCAAGCGAAGTGTGAAGAAGGTGCCCACGCTGAGGGGGCGCACGGTGCTGACGCTCTTTTACGAACCCAGCACGCGGACACGCTCCTCCTTTGAAGTGGCAGCGAGCCGGCTCTCCGCGGACGTGGTGAACTTCTCCGTGAGCACCTCCTCCGTGGTGAAGGGAGAGAGCGTGCTGGACACCATCTCCACCCTGGAGGCCATGCGCACGGACCATGTGGTGGTGCGCCACAGCAACTCGGGCATTCCCAATCTCATCGCGAAGAATACCACCGCCTCCGTCATCAATGCCGGCGATGGTTTTCATGCGCACCCCACGCAGGCGCTGCTGGATGTGTTCACCATGAAGGAGGTCTTCGGAGGGGACGTGCGTGGCTCGCGCATCGCCTTCGTCGGTGACATCCAGCACTCCCGTGTCGCGCGCTCCACAAATCTTCTGTGCCGCCGCATGGGCATGCACACGGCCATGCTGGCGCCGAGCTCTCTCATTCCGCGAGATCTGCCCAACGACATCGCGGTATTCGGCACCTGGTCCGAGCTCTACGCCTGGAAGCCTGATGTCATCTATCTCCTGCGCGTGCAGATGGAGCGTCAAAACGTGCCCTTTTTCCCCAGCATCGGGGAGTATCACCGCCAGTACGGCCTCACGGATGACCGGCTGGCCCGCGTCCGCGACTCCGGAGTCTGGGTCATGCATCCCGGCCCCGTGAATCGCGGGGTCGAACTCACGGACAACGTCATGACCTACGAGCGCTGCCTGATTGACCAGCAGGTGGAGAATGGTATCGCGGTGAGAATGAGCGTGCTCTACTGGCTGAAACCCGGCAGTGTGACGGAGGAGGCTGTTGTATGAAGAGATTGTTCCAGGGCGCTGAAATCGCCAGCGAAGACAGTCCGAAGCTTACCCGCGCGGATGTGCTGGTGGAGGACGGGAAGATTGTGCAGGTTGCGTCTCAGATCGCGGCTGCTGATGGCATCGAGGTCACTGATTGCTCAGGCAAGATCATCCTCCCGGCGCTCTTCGATGTGCATGTCCATGCACGTGAGCCCGGCCAGGAGCAGAAAGAGAACATTTTCACGTGCAGCGAGGCGGCCATCAATGGTGGTGTGACTGGCTTTGTGATGATGCCGAACACGGTGCCGGCCATTGACAACGCGGGCGTGGTGAAGACGGTGCTGGAGTCCGCGCGCAAGTGCCGCATCCCCATCTTCACCACCGGAGCCATCACCAAAGGGCGTGAAGGCAAGGAGCTCGCCGCCATCGGCGCCATGCATGCCGCAGGCGCGGTGATGATCACGGATGACGGCTATCCTGTGCACAACCCGGTGGTGCTGCGCCGTGCCATGGAGTACGCGAAGAACTTCGGGCTCATCGTGGCGAGCCACTGCGAGACCATGGAACTCAGCGGCAAGGGATCCATGCATGAGGGCAGCAAGAGCTACAGCCTCGGCCTCGAAGGCATCCCCGCCATCAGCGAGGAGATCTGCCTCGACCGCGATATCCGCATCGGCCAGTACACTGGCGCGCACGTGCACATCCAGCATGTGACCACCGCGCGTGGCATGAACACCATCCGCCGCTTCAAGGAGGAGGGCGTGAAGGTCACCTGCGAAGTCGCGCCGCATCACCTCATCTTCAATCATGAGGACGTGGGCGAGTACGACACGAACTACAAGATGAACCCGCCCCTTCGCACGAAGGAGGACAACGCCGCGCTGCTGCAGGGGCTCATTGACGGTGTGTTCGATGTGATCGCCACCGACCACGCGCCCCACACCGAGTTCGAGAAGAACAACGACTTCGCCAGCGCTCCCTTTGGCATCACCGGCCTGGAAACTGCGCTGCCCTCCTTGTATCACTACTTCATCAAGGAAGGAAAGTTCGGCTGGGATCTCGTGGTGAAGCGCTACTCCGCGGAGCCGCGCCGCATGCTGGGACGCGAGCCGGTGCCCGTGGT
>JAEYUU010000682.1 GCA_023429545.1 Verrucomicrobiota bacterium | reverse complement strand
GCCCTCGCCACCGCACTGATTTTGGCATGTCCCGTGGTGCAAGGTCAGACCACGGCTCCGGAAGCACCCAAGGTGGATGATGCGACTCTCCAGGTCACGCTCTTCGCCCAGGAGCCACTGGTACAGCAGCCGATCGGCATGACCTTTACGAAGGACGGGAAGCTGCTCGTGATCCAGAGCAATACCCACTTCCCACCCAAGGGCTTCACCGGGCCCAAGGTGGACCGCATCCTGTGGCTGCAGGACGCCGACGGTGACGGCAAGGCAGAAAAGGCGGAAGTCTTCTTTGAAGGAACGGTGATGACCATGGACATCGCCACCGCTCCGGATGGTTCCATTTATGTCGCGGCGCGCGATGAAATCCTGCGACTACGCGATGAGGATGGTGACGGAAAAGCGGAGAAGGTGGAGCGGCGGCTGGCATTCCTGGAGACGGCAGGCCGCTATCCGCACAATGGATTGAGCGGCCTCGCCTTCGACGGGAAGGGCGGCCTCTACTTCGGCATGGGAGAGAATCTCGGAGCGGCGTACACGCTCATCGGCGCGGATGGCGCCAAGCACAGCGACCAGGGCGAGGGTGGCAACATCTTCCACATGACGATGGAAGGCGGGAAGCTGCGCAGGGTGGCGAACGGCTTCTGGAATCCCTTTGGAGTCTGTGTCGATGCCGATGGCAATGTCTTCGCCACGGACAACGATCCAGACTCGCGCCCGCCGAACCGGCTGCACCACATCATCGAAGGCGGTGACTACGGCTACAAGTTTCGCTACGGGCGCAGTGGATTGCATCCTTTCGTGGCATGGAACGGGGAGCTGCCCGGCACGCTGCCTATGCTGTCCGGCACGGGTGAAGCAGCGTGTGATGTGATCTACTATGCTCCATCACCCAACAAGACTTTCCGGGGCTTGCCCGCTCCGTGGCACGGCCAATTGCTGGTGGCCTCGTGGGTGGATCATTCCGTCGAGGCCTATGCCCTGCCCGATCGAGCCCATGCTTATGATACCGCGAAGAAGAAAGTGCTGGCGCATGGCGGTGTGGATTTCCGCCCAGTCGCATTCGCCGTGGCAGCGGATGGCTCCATCTATGTATCAGACTGGGTGAAGCGCGACTATGAACTCCATGGCCATGGCCGCGTGTGGCGCATCTCCGCGAGGGAACCGCATGAACTTGCTGCCACGCTCGCGGGCACCTCCGGCATCACCTGGAAGCAGGAGCAACTGGGCAAGATCCTGAACAAGAAGAAGGTCACCCCACTTGAGGCAGCGGACTGGCTGAATGATGCCAACCCCTGGCGTTTTTCCACGGCGGTCACACGGCTGGGCAGGGATACCGACCTGCTCTGGATCATGAAGGAGGCACGCCTCCCCTACCCCCGCCAGCGCCAGGGGCTCCTGCTGGCGGTGCAGCAGGATGCGGCGCGCACGAGTGCGGAGCCCATCACCGCACCCCAGACTTTCCTTGCGGATGCTGACCCGACAGTTCGCCTGCTGGCTCTGAAGTGGATCTCGGATGTGCGATATGCACCCGCGCGTGATGCCGTGGAGAAGCTGCTCGCAGAGCCTGACCTCACCCCCGCACTTTTCTATGGGGGCATCACCGCCATCAGCCGGATTGATTCCGCCGAGGTGAACGAGGCGGACCTTGCGAAAATGCTGAAGGAGCGCATCACAAACCCGACCACGCCAGCGCAACTGAAACGCACGGCCATGGAGATCCTGCCTGACCGTGAACGGCAGCTCCTGGCGCGTGATTTGGAGCCATTGCTCTCGGAGGGAACCACGGAGTTCCAGGAATGGGTGACTCATGTGCTCGGAACGCTGCGGGACAACAATCGCACGCCACTGCTGCGCAAGCTCGCCTTTGATGAGAAGCGCGCCCCTTCCGTGCGCGCCGCTGCCCTTATGTATCTCACGCTTGAAGAAAAGGATCGCCCGGCGCTCGATGCCATCAAGGCTGATGGGGACAAGGCCCTCGAGCGAGCCAAAGCGGTTGCAGCGCCAGACTTTCTTCCGTCGCCTCCCCCGGCGGGACGTCCGCCTCTCCAGGATATCAAAGCCTGGGAAAAATACCTCGCGAAGGTTCCGGGAAAGCCGGACCCAATGAATGGCCGCGCGGTGTTCCTGAATCCGCGCCAGGGTGGCTGCGCCATGTGCCATCGTGCCGAGGGCCTGGGGAATATCGCAGGACCAAATCTCTCCACCATCGGCTCCGCGAAGACCGCCAACTACATTCTAGAATCCCTGCTCCAGCCGAACCGCAGCGTGGCGCCGCAGTTCGAGTGCTACATACTGATCACCTCAGACGGACAAACACGCACCGTCTTCCAGCTTGCCGAGCGTGGCGGGAACCACACCTACATCGGACTGGATGGCCACAGCTTCGAGGTAAAAATTGAAGACATCATCAAGCGCGATCACTTCCCCCTCTCCATCATGCCGGAGGGTCTGGTGGCGAAGCTGAGCGATGCAGACGTGCGCGATCTGGTGGCGTGGCTGCGGGAGAGGAAGGAGTAAGGCATCGGCACAGAGAAAAGCAGCCCCGCTCAATTTCCTTGCTGCGCGGGGATTTTTTCCGTATCATATGCGTCACATATGAGAGCGGTGCTACTTTCGCTTGTTCTCTCAGGCCTGGCCCCGATGCGGGCTCAAGATGCCCCGGCGCTTCGTGATGCCGCTCTGGATGGTGACAAAGCGGCGGCGGCAAAACTCGGTGACCTGTATATCCAGCAGAACCTCCCTGTGCAGGCGGTGCAATGGCACAGCCGGGCTGCTCAACTGGGCCAGAGCACTTCCCAACTGATTCTCGCCCGCTTCCTCCGGGACGGCAGGGGGGGTGGATGAAGACAAGGTCGATGCGGCGCGATGGTTCATGCTGGCAGCGGCTGATATTCCTGAGGCGGCTTCCGAACTTGCCATTCTGGAGAAACAGTTGAGCCCTCAAGAACTCGCGGAGGCCTGTTATCTCACCTATCACCATCTGTCGTCAGGCGTGGTCAGGGACAAGGTGAGGGCAGCAGCCTTGCTCAAGAAATCCGCCGAACTCGGGCTCGCCCAAGCACAGGACACTTATGCGCGTGCCCTGAAGTTCGGACTCAACATGCCGAAGGATGAGACAGCTTCCGTGCAGTGGTTTCAAAAGGCCGCCATGCAGAACAGACCATCCTCCATGTACATGGTGGCTCTCGCTTACGAGTCCGGTAGTGGAGTTGCGAAGGATCCGGCTCAAGCCCTGGTGTGGTATCGCAAAGGGGCGGAGGCAGGCAATCCCTCAAGCCAGTTCAAGATGGGCGAGGCCTGTGAGAAAGGCGTCCTTGTGGCGCAAGACTTTGCCGAGGCGGCGAAGTGGTTCCGCCGCGCAGCGGATCATGGCAATGCTTCCGCCGCCGTCGGGATGGCGCGCTGCTACCGCTTTGGCAAAGGGGTGCCCGTGGACCTGGTGGAGGCGGCGAAGTGGGCTGAGATCGCTGTCCGTCAGTTGAAGTCGAAATCTCACGAGCCGTTTCTTAACAGCATTCGTGGACAGCTCACGCCCGAGCAACAGAAGAAGGCTACGGACCTCGCCTACGCTTGGAAAGAGCAGCCCCCACCTCACCCGGAGAGGCGTTTGCGATCCTACAATGACACATATTCCGGGCCAAAAAAAGTATCACCCAGCGTGGGACCAGTTCCGGACCTGGGCTCTCCTGTCGTTGTGATTCCCGTGGCGCTTACCAAGGACGGACGCGGTCTTCTCGCTGTATCTCAAGTGCGCAACCCAGACCCTCTCACCGACGAGACCGGCGGGCTGTTGGACACCATGGAACTCTGGAATACAACGACCTTGACGCGCATGAACCGGAGTGCCCCTACAGGCGCTTCACACGTAGCTGGTGTGCCAAGCCGCTCAGGAGGCCTCCCTGGACCTTTCATGTTCTCTCCCGACAATCGAATGATCACGGCAGGCGCTGACAACAAAGGCATCATCCTGTATCAGGTTCCATCGCTCCAGCAGATTGGCCCCTTGGTTCTTCCGGGAAAGAACGGCGATCACTTCGCAGGATCTCTAAACAACCCTTGCGCGGCCTTCTCACGAGCGGGCGACTCACTGTTTACTGCGCTCAGGCCAGGATTCGGCGGAGACAAGGGAGGAGGACAGTTGTGGAAACTTTCTGACAGGACTCTAATTCGCGAGTTTACCATTCCTGGTTACAAGGCCGCGCTCTGCCTTTCCCCAGATGAAAAACTGCTTGCCACAGCGGAATACGGCAACCGCGTGCACCTCCTGGATGCCGTCACCGGCCAGCTACTGGCTGAGTATCATCCACAGATGGGCATCCTCAATGCCGTGTCCATGCACCCTGCCGGAGATCGGGTGGCTTTTGCCGGGGAAGGCGGTGCCGCCATGCTGTATGTCGATCGGCAAGGACCACAATTGCGGCTGATTCGCTTCAGTCCTCTTAAGTTCTCCGGCTACTCTCTGCAAGCAGGAGGGATCCGCTCAATTGCATTCTCTCCTGATGGCAGGCTCCTCGCCACGGCAGACTCCTATGATCATGTTGTCCGGGTGTTCGATGCGGAAACGCTCAAGGCAGTCGGTGTGTTGCCGCAACTGGGCTCTGGCCCGGTGCTTTTCTCACCGGATAGCAAGGGAGTTTGGGTCGCGGGCCTGGATGCACCCTGGCTCTTTCCCATCGCGAGATTTGAGGATCAAGGCTTCCAAGATCAACTTGCCATCACCGCAGGGGGTGATCTTTTGCATTGGGCGTTTGAACGGATACGATCAAAGGGTCAAACCTCGCCTGAGACGATTGCCGCGCGTCGTGTTTCCCTGTACCGTACCGATGTAGCGTCCGCGCAAGCCATGGGAGTACTGAATTCCCGCTCCACGGAAGCCACGATCCTTGTGGCACGTTTATTGGACCTGCCAGGACAAGAATATCAAGGCATGGCCGTTCTCGCCCTTGCAAGCATTGGACCAGAGACCCTGCGCCAAGATCCTACACTCAGTGCAAAACTCAAGGCGCACCCCAATCAAGAGACTGTCTCCCGTCTCATGCCGTGGCTTAGAGCGAGTCCGTAAAGCAATGCTCTACTTCGCCCTCGCCTCCTTGACCATCTTCTCCCAGATGTTCTTCTGCTCGCCAAGCGCGGCGACCTTGTCCTCCACCTTATCAGCGGCTTCACAGAGGACCCAGCCGTCGTAGTCAGCTTCGACGAGGAGCTTGGCGAGGGTGGCAAAGGGGTACTTGGGATCGTCGAGCTTCCGCACGTGCGTGGTGTGGCCGAGGTATTCCTTTACCAGTGCAAAGTTCTTCTCGAGGCCTTCACCTTCGAGATCCGCGGGGTTTGAGTTCCAGCACACGCGCACGTTATCGGCCTTGGCGACTTCCATCACTTTTTTAACATCCACCAGGTTGGTTACCTGGCCATGGACCTCCAGGCGGATCTCCTGGCCAAATCCAATGGCGTAGTCGCCGAGTTCCGCGAGTGACTTGCCAATCTGCTCCAGCGTCTTCTCCTTGGGCACGCCTTCTTTTTCATGGAGCTTGTCTGGCTTCACCTTCACGCCGCTGCCACCGATGTCGTGACTCAGCTTGATAAATTGCTTCGCGAGTTCGATATTCTCCTTCACCTTTGCCGGATCCGGCGAGTCAAACATGCAGTTGGTCCCCATGCCGACAATCTCCACGCCGCCTTCGGCGAATTGATCTCGGACCTTGGCGCGCTCGTCTGGCGTAAGCGCCGGAGACACCTTGTGCGCGTGGTCCACGCGCAGTTCCACCCCCCTGATGCCGAGCTTCGTGAGATTGGCGATGATGGTGGGAATGTCCCACTCCGCGCCCCACATGTAGGTCACCAGGCCGAAGGAGATGTTCTCACCCTGGGGCTTGAGCTGCTGGGCAAAGGCTGGAAGACCCAGGGTGCCAGCGACTGCGGCAACGGATTGGCGAAGAAAATGGCGGCGAGAGTTCATGGAAGGAATGCTGGCAGGCTGGTGAGATGGTGTCAATGCGGAGCAGGGGTCGCGAGAGGTGATTGACAGATCTGTACCGCATCGATCACCATGACGGCATGTCGCCCCGCGTTCTCTCGTCTCATTTTCCGGCCATTGCCATGTTGCTTGCCATGCCACTCCATTCTCAAGTGCCTGCGGGCCCGACTGCAACACCACCCGTGAACCGTTTGTCGAAGAAATCATGGCCCGCGCTTGTTCAGAAGGTCGAGATCCCGTGCAGTGACGGCCAGAGGCAGCCGGCCATGTGGTACACACCCGCGGACGCAAAACCCAAACCCCTGCTGGTGGGTCTCCACACTTGGAGCAGCCACTACGCCTCCGCCGCGGGCGACGCGGTGTATGCGGACTGGTGCATCGCGCAGGGCTGGGCCTTTGTGCATCCGGACTTTCGCGGTCCGAACAATACTCCACAAGCACTCGGCAGCGATCGTGCCGTGCAGGATGTGGTGGAGGCCGTGGCATGGGCGAGAAAACAGACCACCGTGGATGAGAGCCGCATCTATCTTATAGGGGTCAGCGGCGGTGGGCACATGGCCTTGCAGATGGCTGGCAGGCATCCGGAAATCTGGGCGGGTGTGAGCGCATGGTGTGGCATTTCTGACGTTGCCCAATGGCACAGCACTCATGTGAAGGAGTCTCTTGTGGACGGAAAGCAAATCCAGACACCGGACAAATATGCCAGGGACATCGAAGCCTCTCTGGGTGGACGACCGGCGAGTGATGGACCCCTGAAGCAGGATGCTTGGAAACGCTCCCCTTTGAGCTCGCTCTCCCACGCGAAAACGGTACCCTTGGACATCGCTGCCGGCTCGCTGGACGGGCGCAGCGGCAGCGTGCCATTCACCCACTCCCTGAACGCATTCAATGCCGTGGTCGAGAAGGGCGACAGGCTGCCAGAGAACCTGATCAGACAATTCTACGAAACACAAAAACTGCCCGCTGGATGGAACACCTCCGAGGCTGACCCAACCTACGGCGCCTGGACTCCCCTCTTCCGCAAGACCAGTGGCAACACCCGCGAGACCATCTTCAAAGGCGGACACGAGATCGTGCACCAGGCCGCACTCAACAGGCTTGCAAGGCAGAAACGCGGCATACCTGCTGTGTGGGACGTCCGAGACTTTATCAAGTTGGACGTGACGGGCGGAGAAAGCGGGAAGTAGGATCAGCGTCGAGCATGCGTTGCAAGCATGCCGCGGGCGATTCGTTCTATCCTGATGCGGACGCTGCTTCTTCTATATCTGGTCCTGCTGCCAGTGGCCGCAATGCCAGGCTCCGCGGCAGAACCCAATACCGTCGGCAAAACCCCACCCGACGTCCTGCTCATTGTCGCGGATGATTTGCGTCCGGATGTGCTGCACACGCTCGGGCACCCCACCGTGAAAACACCGCATCTGGATGCATTGGCAGGGCGCGGTGCAATAT
>JAEYUU010000672.1 GCA_023429545.1 Verrucomicrobiota bacterium | reverse complement strand
ATCTGGAAGCTGCCGGGGATTCGGGTGGAGTAGGGGGAGGGAGCCAGCAAGTTCCAACTGGTATTTGGCAATTGGTTTGTTCGGAGTGCGGGATGCGGAATGCGGTGTTCGAGTCGCCCTGGCATCCCGCATTTTTTCAGTTACTAACCACTAATTGCAATTTTCTGAGTGCTGGACCACTGCCTTGAACAAATCAGTCCTCCTTCCGTCCAATAAATAGCCCGGTAACAAACCGGCTCCTTGTGCGTATAATAACTGAAGAGACATGCAGTATTTCCGTTCCATCGTTCTAGCCATGGCCGTGCTGATCCAGACTGCGTCTGGGTCCGTGGGGTTGCGTGCGATGACGGCTGGGGGAAACGAGTCTGCGTGTCTCATGGAATGCTGCGCATGGATCCAGGAGATGGAGCAGGAAAGCGCCAGTGCCTGCGCCTGCTCATCGACACCTGTGGAGCAGGCGCCCGCCGCTCCCGCATCACTGCCGCCGCTCGCAGGGCGTGACATTGTCCCCGTGGTCTACTGGAAGGCTCAGGAAAGCATCTTCCAGGCACCGCTTCCGGCCCTTGAGTCGGAGAAGGAATTCGCCATCGCTGATGCGCTGGAACTCACGTCGCCGCATGTCCGGCTGCCGGTGCTGTTCTGCGCCATTTTGATCTGATCCCGCGTCTCTGACAGACGCATTGTGCCCAGGCGCCGCCGTTTTTTTGCCGGCAGAGTGTGACCGGGCACGGTTCTCCGGCTCAACATAGGGCTCCAATCCGAATTTCAGTCATGCAACCCAGATCCCAATTGTTTCTCCATGCCGTCATCGCGATGACGGCGCTTCATCCCCTGTCCGCGTTAGCTTGCGACGAGTGCAAGCTCAAGGCCCCTCCCGGCGCGAAGGTGGTCGAGTACGATCTCTACATTGATGAGCAGACCGTGAGTCCCGCGGGCAAGCCGGTGCGGGGGCTTACCATCAATGGCGGCATTCCTGGGACGACCCTGCGATTCCGCGAGGGCGAGTGGGCGCGCATTCGTGTGCATAATCGCCTGAAGAAGGAGGAAACTTCCACGCACTGGCATGGCTTGCTCCTGCCAAACATCCATGACGGCGTGCCGTACATCACCACGCCGCCCATCCTGCCGGGGAAGACACACACGTTTGAGTTTCAGCTCAGGCATTCAGGCACCTACTGGTATCACTCGCACACGCACCTGCAGGAGCAGATAGGGGTGTATGGATCCATCGTGGTGCATCCGCGCGGCGGCGAGCCGGTGAAGGCGGACCGCGAGGAGGTGCTGGTGCTCTCTGACTGGACGAACATCGACCCGCACGAAGTGCAGCGCATGCTCATGCGCGGCAGCGACTACTTCGGGCTCAAGCGAGGCAATGCGCAGTCCATTCTCGGCGCCATCAAGGCAGGTCACTTCAAGGAATACCTCTCCAACCAGTGGTCCAAAATGCCGCCCATGGATCTCTCGGATGTGGGCTATGATGCGTTCCTCATCAACGGCCAGCGCAGCGTGGAGCTCGGCGGGCGGCCGGGTGAGAAGGTGCGCCTGCGTGTGGTCAATGCCTCGGCGGCCACCTATTTCTTCCTGAGTTCCTCTGCGGGTCCCATGACCATCGTGGCGGCGGACGGCCCAGCCGTTCAACCGGTGAAGGTGGGCCGCTTCCTCATGGCGATCGCGGAGACGTATGATGTCATTGTCACCATCCCGCCATCGGGAAAGTATGAAATTCGCGCCACCGCGCAGGATGGCAGCGGACATGCCTCCGCGTTCCTCGGCAGTGGCGAGCTGAAACCCGCCAGCGATCCGCCCAAAGCCAATGTGTATGCCATGGACGAGATGCTCACCCTGGCTTTGGAGGAGCAGGAGGATGATCCCCGTGCCTCGCTCAAACTGCCACGCCCGGGCTCACCTTACCGCGTGCTGCGTGCGCCGGAAAGCACCACGCTGCCGAAGAACCTGCCGCGTCGCAAGATCACGCTGAAGCTCACCGGCGACATGAATCGCTACGTCTGGGGCTTCGATGGCAAGACCATCGCACAGGATCCCTACATCCACATCAGGAAAGGAGAGATCATCGAGCTGGAGATGGTGAACGACACCATGATGCACCACCCCATCCACCTGCACGGCCACTTCTTCCGCCTGCTCATGGGGCAGGGGACGCGCTCCCCGCTGAAGCACACGGTGGACGTGCCGCCCATGAGCACGCGCACCGTCGAGTTCGAGGCGAATGAATCACACGATTGGATGTTTCACTGCCACATCCTCTACCACATGATGTCTGGCATGGCCCGTGTGTTCCGCTATGCGCCGGAAGGTGGCGCAATGCCGAAGTACGCCGACAGCCCGGCCGCAAATGCCGAAGTCGCCGCTGCCGACGATGCCGGCGAGGCTGCGCAGAGCAGCATTGCCTCGGGTGATCACGGCGTCGGAATTGGCGCAGGGCTTCGTGGCATCCTTGGAGGTGCGCATCAGCATGGCCAAGGCATGGCCATGGGAGGCCTTGGCGAGCACAGCCATGACATGGCTTACATCTGGGGCGCTGCCTCCATCCAGTCGCACATGACGGAGGGCCTCATCACCTGGATGAATCCCAAGAACGACATCCTGCTCGGCTGGGAAGTGGGGTGGGCGAACGTGGATGATACCGAGTACGAGGTGGAGGCTCTGTACCAGCGCTATTTTAACGCGGACTTTCAGGCCTTCATCGGTGCGCGCCTGACGAACGAAGACGATGTGGAGAACCGCGCCGTCGTCGGGTTCAACTACCGCCTGCCGCTGCTCGCGTGGGCCACCATCAGCCTCGACAGCGAAGGTGATGCCCGCTTCGCGCTCGCGAAGGAGTTCCAGATTTCCCCCCGCCTGGCCGTCTTCGGTCGCGTGGAGTACGACACGAACACCGAATGGGAGTGGACCACGGGAGCCACCTACACACTCACACGCACCGCTTCCCTAATCACGCAATACCATTCCGAGTACGGTCTTGGCGCCGGGCTCGAAGTCCGATTTTGATGGTCATGACCCGCCATCGATACCCAAACCTAAAAAACAAACCCATCCAAATACCAACATCATGAACATGAAATCAAAAGTCACCACCTTCTTTGCAACGGCACTGCTCGGCATGGCGCTCGCCGCCACCAGCCTGCCCATCACCGCTTCTGCTGCGGACGTGAAACCCTATACTCTGAAGACCTGTGTCGTGAGCGGCAATGAACTCGGCAGCATGGGCAAGGTCGTCACCAAGACCTATGAAGGCCAGGAGGTGAAGTTTTGCTGCAAACCCTGCATCAAGAAGTTCGAAGCGAATCCCGGCAAGTATCTCTCCAAGCTGAAGTAAGCAGCCGGAAACTAGCTGACCGCATTCAACAGCACTCCTCGGTTCCGCGCACGCGGGCCGGGGAGTTTTTTGTGTCCGTGAAACGGACCAGGGTGGAGCCTCCCACACTGCACGTGAAACTTCCGTACGTTCTCTTCGTTCACGAAGCCATGGTTTCACGCCTAATCTCCACTGCGGCATCCACCATCACCTGTGCCACGATATTTGTCGCCAGCGCTGCTGCTCTTGTTTTCACCTCGGCCACCGGCTCTGCTGCCACCCCAACTGGCACCACGCCTAACATCGTGTTCATCATGGCGGATGACTTGGGCTACACGGATGTGCATTGCTTTGGCAGTCAGTACTATGAAACCCCGAACATCGACCGGTTGGCGGAGCAGGGCATGAAGCTTACCAGCTTTCACCAGGCGCAGAATTGCCAGCCCACACGCGCGGCTCTGATGACGGGCCAGTATGCGCCACGCACTGGTGTCTACACGGTCGGCGGCATTGACCGGTTCAACTGGCGTTCGAGGACGCTGCGACCGGTGGACAATCTCAACGAGCATCCCCTCGAGAAGAAGACGGTGGCGCAGTCACTTAAGAGCGCAGGTTATGCTACCGGCATGTTCGGCAAGTGGCACCTCGGCAATGGCGAGGCTCATCATCCCGGTAAACGTGGGTTCGATGAAGCCATCGTTAGCATGGGGAAGC
>JAEYUU010000666.1 GCA_023429545.1 Verrucomicrobiota bacterium | reverse complement strand
GTACCTCACACCGCCGTAGACACGCGCGGCGTAGCCAGCAGGCAGGCCGTACATGTAGCGGTGGGGGTTGCGCGGGTCGAAGGGACCACGAGGATCAAACACGCCGCGAGGATCCGCGATGCCGCGGGGATCAAGCACACCCCTTGGGTCAGCGATGCCACGAGGATCCCTGACACCGCGCGGGTCGGCGATGCCACGGGGATCTGCTATTCCCCGGGGATCGGCGATGCCGCGAGGATCCCGTACGCCACGCGGGTTGGCGGGACGGTGTCTGGGCGCTGCATCGGCATGCGGCGCTAGTATTGCCGTGAGAAGTGCTGCCGTAAGCAGCGGCAGTAGTTTGCGAGTTTTCTTGAGTATCATGGCAGTGGGCTGCGGGTTGGAAGTTGCATCTGGAGTTAGCGGCTCTTGAGCATCTTGAGCTTCTGTGAATCAGCCGCCGGGCGCTTGGAGAAGAGGTTCTCGTCGACCGGCACGTTCAGTTCCCATTTGGTGAGCCGGATGTCCCAGGTGGGATTTCCCGTGACGCTCGTAAATGTCAGCAGGTAGCGTCGCGGCAGTTTGTCCTTCTTTCCTATCCAAAGGTCGCCCGTCATTCCCTCCTGCTCGAAGTGGAGACGTTCGCAGCGTGTCCAGCCGACCCATTCCGTGCCGGTGACCGTTGCGGATGTGACGTGGAGAAACACTTGCGAGGAAAGGTCAGCCGCCAGCAGTTCGGCCACGGGTGGACGGAAGCCGAATCGCTCATCCACGCGGTCGGCGAATTGTTCGATGGATCCCGCCTTCAGCGACTCCAGCGCGTGGTGTTTGAGCCCGGGATGCATCATGCACAGTGTCCTGCCATCAAACGCAATCTCCCGCGTATCCGAACCGGCCTGCTGTATCACGTAAAACCGGTTCGGACGTTTCACCGTGATCTCGAGCGGGCCCCTTTCCAATTTGGCACCGACTCCCAGTCTGGGAACCAGCTTGTGTGTCGCGGTCAGGCGGATGGTTTGAGCACTGCCGAGCTTCTGCGAGACGGATTTTGCAAGCGCACGGGCACCAGGTTCGATTTCCGCATTCGCGGTGCCAGCAATCACACTGGTAAAGATCAAGAAGCTCGCCAGCAGCGCTGGAGGGGTCAAAAATGAAGTAAGGGTGCGGTGGTTCATAGGGTGGATGGATGGAGAAGAATCTAGTCAGGTTGGCGACGTGCCGGAGTTCCCGATGACGATGCGGGGCAGACGCGTTCTGTACAGAGAGGGAGGAAAGCTTGGGGTGAAGGATTGTTTACCTTAGCGAGTGCCAGCCCATACCCACCACTCATCGGTTGCGTGGCTCGCACCATCTTTTGCGGTGATGCAGAGATATGAGTTACAGCGGTGGGCCGGTCGGCGCCATGAACAGCGGAGCGACGTGGTCGCGGATGAAGTCCTCCTTCACATTGTCGAAGTGATGCCCCTGGTCGCCGTCTTTGCGGAAGTCCTTGGAGTAGTGGATGGTCACAATCTTCTCGGCGTAGAGCCGGCGCGTTTCTTCGGAGGCGCCAGGAGGAAGTACGAATCCTTTGATGCCGGCGCCGGGGTCATGGTATTTCCGATCCGCGGTGCCCGAGAGCGGCATCAGTGTTCCTAGCATGTGATCATGCGGGGAGATGATGATGTGCAGCTTGTGCTTCACCCGCTTCAGAGCCTCGGTCAGGTCATAGTCGCGACTGATGGACGCACCCAGCAGCACCACATGATGTACCTTCTCATCCTCTGGCAGAGACTCGAGTGCAAAGACCGCTTCGGCCGTGCCCGCTGAGAAACCGAGAATGCCCACAGGCGCATGCGGATAGTCATCCTTGTAGTCCTGTATCTTCTCTGCCGCTTCCTTTGCCTTCTCCCGCTTGAAAGTCACGCTGGCTTTCTGATCCGCCATGAGACCTTTTCCAGTCTCCCATGCCACCAGTTCGCCTGCTCCCGGATATCCGGCATCCAGCATGCCTGACACCACGCCCGCCGCGTAGTTCGACTTGGCGGTTCCGCCTCCCGCTCCGTCCATGTAAAAGATGCAGCCACGCGTCAGCCGGACCTCCCGGTCTGGTCTTTGCATGGGCTGCCAGACGGGTTTTGACGCACACCCGGCCACTGCTGCCATCATCAACAGATGCAGTAGTCCGAGCGAAACGGATCTGGCGATGGGACGGCGAGAGACGATGGGGGGTGAGTTGTCCATGAAGCGTGGTGCGGTGGTTTCTTGAGCTGTGTCGTGGAAGGCTGGTCCGGCAGTTTTGCTCATGTCCGCTCCCATACTCCTCCCCCTGTGGATCATCCACGGGAAGCGAGATATTTTGCACGTTCATCGCGCAACGCTATCAGCACGGCAAAAATGATCGCGCTGGTGAGCCCGAGAAGAATCATGCCATTGAGCGCCTCAAGAGGTCCGAGGATGCGCCACTGCTCTGACATGACAAAATCTCCATAACCCAAGGTCGTGAAATTCACCGCCGAGTGATAGAAGGCGGCTGCAAAGGTTGAGAACTCGCCACAGAGCATGAAGACCCACGCCCACATGGCGATCTGCAGCATGGCCACCCCCATCAGCTCGACGAGCACGATCTGCAGGAACACCTCCACG
>JAEYUU010000630.1 GCA_023429545.1 Verrucomicrobiota bacterium | reverse complement strand
CAGCGGACCGTCGATGCGCACCACGCCCCTAACGGAAAAGGACAAGAACGACCCGCGCGCCAAAGACTCCTGGGAATACACGCAGCAGCTCCAGAACGACATCGTCAGCTTCATCGGCAAGGCCATCGTCGATGTGCAGCCAGCCCGTCTGACCTGGAACAAGGCACGCTGCGGCTTCGCCATGAACCGCCGCCGGGACTACACACTGCCGCCCGGACACCCGAACGCCAACAAGGCTCCAAATCCCGACGGCCCCGTGGATCACGAAGTGCCCGCACTGCGCGTCGAGGCTCCAGATGGCACGCTGCGGGCCACGTTGTTTGGTTACGCCTGTCACAACACCAGCCTCGGCTTCTACAACTACTGCGGAGACTACGCCGGATTCGCGCAGGAATACCTCCAGGAACACCGCCCGGGATTCACGGCGTTGTTCCTGATGGGCTGCGGTGCCGATCAGAATCCGTACCCGCGCCGCAGCGATGTCGTCCCCGGCATCACTGACCTCGAACTTTCCATGCAGCATGGCCGCTCGCTTTCAAACGCGGTCGAAATGGCGCTCGTCGTCAATCCACGTCCTGTCTCCGGGCCGATTCGTGCCGCATATGAAGAGATCACTCTCGACTACGCCAAGCCCGGGAGAGAGTCGCATCCCTATCCTGTGCAAGTCATCAAACTCGGCAACGATCTCACCTTTGTCACCTTGGGAAGCGAAGTCGTGGTCGATTACTCACTGCGGTTCAAACGCGAACTCGCCGGGAGTGCCGGCGTGTGGGTGGCTGGCTACTCGAATGACTACACCGGGTACGTTCCCAGCCTCCGCGTCCTCAAAGAAGGCGGTTACGAAGCCGCCGCGGGTTGGGCGGACAGTGTTGAAGATCGCATCTCCAGCAAGGTCCACGAACTGCACAAGAAACTCTCCAGATAGCCATGAAGACTCTCGCACTGCTACTCGCTCTCGCGCTGCCTGCGTTCGCAGCGGACGGGCCTCTCTCCCTTACCCTGCAGTCCCGCTCGCCTTCCGGGAAGGTGGCCTTGGTGCGGGAGCAGTGGCAGCCCGCCCGCACCGCCATCATCGTCTGTGACATGTGGGACCTCCACCACTGCAAGAACGCTGTCACCCGTGAAGGCGAGATGGCGCCACGCATGAACGAGGTGCTTGAAAGGGCCCGCAAGGAAGGCGTCCTGATCATCCATGCGCCCAGCAGTTGCATGAAACCTTACGAAGGCACCCCGGCGCGCGAGCGGGCGAAGTCCGCTCCTCCCGCCGCTCGTCTGCCGGACAAGATAGGGGAGTGGTGCAAGCAGATTCCGGCGGAGGAGCAGGCCGTGTATCCCATCGACCAGAGCGACGGTGGCGAGGACGATGATCCCGCGGAACACGCGAAGTGGGCAGAGGAACTCAAGGCCAAAGGACTCAATCCCAGAGCGCCGTGGACGAAGCAGCTCGACGTGCTGCGCATCGATCAGTCCAAAGACGCCATCAGCGACTCTGGCGTCGAGATCTGGAATCTTCTCGAAGCACGCAACATCGACAACGTCATCCTCGTCGGCGTGCACACCAACATGTGCGTGGCGGGACGCCCCTTCGGCCTGCGTCAGATGGCAAAAAATGGCAAGCATGTCGTGCTCATGCGCGACATGACCGACACGATGTACAATCCGCAGCGCTGGCCCTTCGTCAGCCACACGCGCGGCACGGAGCTCTTCATCCAGCATGTCGAGAAGCGCATCTGTCCCACCATCACCTCGGACCAGCTTGTCGGTGGCCAGCCCTTCGCCTTCAGTCCGGCCACGGCAGGAAGGAAACGCCTGCAGATCCTCCTCCTCGGTGACAGCACCACGGAAGCAAGCATTCCCAAAAAACTCGCGCCCGACGAGCCGCAGATCGAGGATACGCTGCGCATCCTTCTCGCCACGCATGCCGATCTGCCGCCCTGCGATGTCTATAACGAAGGTGTCAGTGGCGAGTTCATCCGCCGTCTCATCGACAGCGGCCGCTATGACAAGGCCGTCGCCACCAAGCCCAAAGCTGACTTCATTTTCATCCGCTATGGCCTCAATGACAGGTCGAAGATCAAGGACTTCGACTCCGCCTTCCCCAAGGACTTCCGTGAACTGCTCGCCCGGCTGCGCAAGGATCATCCTCAGGCCATGCTCATTCCGATGACGGTGATCCCGTATGCGCCGGACAACCTGCATGCAGAGATCAATACGGTGATCAAACAAATCGCGCAGGAGGAGAAGCTCACGCTCTTCGACATTGCCCCGCGTTACCTCGCCGAGCTGAAAAAAGGCCCCGACATGCTCAACTATCGCCGATACCCGCTCGCGAAGATTCCCGAGAACCTCCGTCCCCTCGCCACGCCCTACATCCAGCCCGGGGCCGACCCGACTGTAGTCGTCCTGGACAGCCGTCTCGACGGCATCTTCGGTCACCTCCCTGGCTGGACTGGAGACCGCCACCCCAACCTCGCCGGTTACAACGTCATCGCTGACGAGACTGCGAAGTGGCTGGCGCCAGTCATTCGCGTCAAGCACGTCAAGGCGAACTGAATTCATCCCTCCATGAAATTCACCACCTGGATCGTTCTCTTCGGATGCGCTGCGGCATTCGCTCAGGAACTCCCACCACCCAATCTGGGAGATCTCTACAAGGCGGACGTCGCCCTGGACGCCATCACACTCGGTGATGGAAAGAGTGCCTTTTACATCCGCCAGCGCGTGGACAGGGCGACACGCAGCTTGCGGCAGTCGCTCTGGAAGGTGGGCGCGGACGGCAAAGCAACCGCCGTTGAGACCGGCGAACCCGATGCCTCGTCGCTGATGCTGTCGCCGGATGGCAAGTGGCTGCTGGTTCTCTCGTCACGTCCATTTGCAGACGGCACGCCGGCATTCCAGCCTGTGCCGCCGTACAGTGACCCCGCTGCCGACATCTGGTTGATGCCGGTGGCAGGGGGGAAGGCGATACCGCTGGGAGGTAAAGGCAAGCCATACGGCCGGGTGATCACGGACAAATTTTATGGTCGAGTCGCTTTCTCGCCCGATGGCAGGAAACTGCTGTTCGTCGCCGATGAAGGCCTCGATCCCCGCACCGAGGAGGAGAAGCGCAACAACGTGACCCTTGTGCGCGAGGACCAGGGCGAAGGCTATGAAGGCTACGGTCCCACTCAGATCTGGGTGGCCGAATTGGATGACGCACCAGACGAAACCGCCGCCTCCAGGATCATGAAGTTAACGCCGGGCGATTTTTGGTACGGCGATCCTCAGTGGTCTCCGGATGGCTCCTATGTCATCTGCCATGCCAACCGCACTGTCGAGCAGGAATCGGTGCGCTACAGCGTGAACCACAACTACGACCTGTGGAAGATCTCGCTGGCCGATCCACGGCCGGAGCAGCTCACGCATGGGCCGGGCCCGGAGTTCTCCCCACGCATTGCGCCGGATGGCAAACGCCTCGTTTGTCTCAGCTCGCCGCGATTCAAAGGTCCGCACATGGATGTTTTCAATCTGATGGTCGTGGACCTCAGTTCGCAGGCGGCAAGTGCGCGTTACGTCTTCGATCACCACGGCCAGGGCGCGGACAAGCCGCCCCACCTCGCACCCACTACACCGCTGCCTGACAACTGCTGGCGCGATCATCAGCGCATCTGGTTCAACGCCATCAACGGCGTGAAAAACGTGACGCAGAGCGTGAATCTCGATGCAGGACCGCAGGCTATTGCCGATACACCACCTGCCGCACCGGTACGCAGCAAGCTCATCCCGCCCAACAGCCCGGAGATCGGACCGCGGTTGCGTGCGGAGGATGAAGTCATCCATTGGAAGAGCTTTGATGGCCTGGAGATCGAAGGCGTGCTCACGAAGCCGCCCGCGTCGGTGGCCAAACCACCCTACAAGCTCCTGGTCATGCCGCACGGTGGCCCGCATCATCGCGCCACGGGGGGCGGTGGCTTTGATATCCAGTTCTTTGCCACCCGTGGTTATGCCGTGTTCCAGCCCAACTTCCGCGGATCCACCGGTTACGGTTTGAAGTTCCTCAATGCCAATCACAAGGACTTTGGCGGTGGTGACATGAAGGACATTCTCACGGGAATCGACTTCCTCGTGCAACAGGGGATTGCGGATCACGAGCGCCAGTTCGTCTATGGCGTGAGCTATGGGGGCTACATGACCTCATGGCTGGTCGGCCAGACCAGGCAGTTCTGCGCCGCGGTAGCGCAGAATGCAGTCACCGATCTCAATGTCATGTGGCATCTCAGTGACCTGCAGAGCTGGACTGAGTATGACATGGACGGCATGCCGTGGGACGTGCATGAGCGCATGCGCAAACACAGTCCGCTTACCTATGCTCAGCACGTGCGCACTCCCACCCTCATCCTCCACGCCACCAATGACCGCCGCTGCCCGGTGGCCATGGGGAGGATGTTTCACCGCGCCCTGAAGGAGAATGGAGTGGAAACGCAGATGGTCCTCTATCCCGACGAAGGCCATCCCATCAAACAACTGCCGCATCGCGAGGACGTGCTGAGCCGTGTGCTCGCATGGTTTGAGAAGCACGACAAGGCCCGGTAGCGACACCGCACTGCCGGGTCATGGCTTGCGCATCAGGCCGAGCACGGCGGAAGTCATCGCTTTCACCCCGGTTTCGATGGTGGGTTCCGGAATGGGCTTGAAGAATGGGGAATGAAGTGAGGGGAGGGCACGACCCTTTTCGCTGGCCTCGGCGACAGCCGCCGGAGGTTGCGTGCCCAACCAGAACATGAAGAGAGGGACCTTTTCTTTGGTCATTCCAAATTCGGAGAAATCCTCGGCCCCCATGATGGGCTCGCGGGTGAGGACGCTCGCCGCACCCAGCGCAGTGTCCAGGTACCGCCTGACCTCGGCTGCCAGCGCGGGCTGGTTGTAGAGGGCGCTGGTCCCTTCCTCCGAGACGACGACCTCGGGCATCTTGTCAGCGGGCATGTTCGCGGCATCCGCGCAACTTTTGACGATCCGCTTCACACTGGCGATAAGGTGCGCACGCGTCTCGGGTCTGTAGCTGCGCAGCGTGAGTTGCAGGCGCACCTCATCGGGGATGATGTTGTGCTTCGTTCCTCCGTGGATGCTTCCGACCGTCACAACCGCGGGGTCCCCGGGCTTCACTTCGCGGCTGACGATGGACTGTAGTGCGGTGACGATCTGGGCGGCGAGCAGGATGGGATCTTTTCCGAGATGCGGCATGGAGCCGTGCGCACCGACACCCTTCACAATGACATCCAGCGAATCGACATTCGCCAGCACGAACCCTTCGACGACACCGACGGTGCCGTGCGGGATGTCGGATGCGCAGTGAAGCGCCAGGGCCTTGTCGGGCTTGGGGAACCTGGAAAACAGGCCGGCGCGCAGCATCAGTCGCGCTCCCAACACGCGCTCCTCGGCATGCTGGCCAATCATGACGAGTGTGCCGCTCCACTGATCCTTCATCTTCCCCAATGCCCGCGCGGCGCCGATGAAGCAGGCCATGTGAATGTCATGCCCACAGGCGTGCATGACCGCCACTTCACGCCCCAGATCATCCTTCACCGTCTTCGTGCTCGCGTAGGGCGCGCCGGTCTGCTCTTTCACAGGCAGGGCATCGAGATCGGTCCGCACGAGGATCACCGGTCCGTCTCCGTTCTTCATGACGCCGACGATGCCGTTGCCACCTACGTTTTCCGTTACCTCCAGTCCAGCATCGCGCAATTCCTTTGCCATCCGCGCCGCGGTCTGCACCTCATGCATGGAGAGTTCTGGATCTGCGTGCAACTCCTTGTAGAGCGTCACCAGCGAAGGGAGTTGCCCCGTGATGATGGAGTTCAACTCAGCGGCGGGCGCCTGCGTCCCAAGCAGGGCGAGGAGAAGAAAAAAACGATGCATGGTGGTATCCATTCACAACGGGTGGGGGAGGGCAATTTCAGGATCTTTTTGCAGTCGTGCCACGGAGATCAACGGGTGACCTTGCTCACGCGGTATGAATTCTCCGCCGGCTGGAACAGCTCGCTACGCAGCCGTGTGCCGAGGCCGGTGCCGGTCGGCAGTTGCGCCCTGCCCTGGGTGATGACCGGCTGTGTGTCTACCAGTTTCCCGTAGAACGAGCGGATGTGGGCACGAACGGTTTCCTGGAACACGACGTTGGCAGATGCTGCCGCCAGATGCAGGCCTGAGAACAGGGTGAGCGGCCCGGTACAATCGTGGATGGTCGCGGGGATGTTGAACGACTGGGCGAGTTCGATGACGCGGCGCGTCTCGCTGATGCCACCATTCCACGTGGGGTCCACCATGCAGTAGTCGCATGCCTGGGCCTGCAGGACGGCAAGGTACTCTTTGCGCCCCAGCACCATCTCGCTGGCAGCAATGGGCACGCCGGACCTCCTGCGGAAATCCGCGAGCGTTGCCACGTTGTCCACTCGCAGCACATCTTCGAGCCAGAGCGGTTTGATCTCGCGCAGCGCCTCGGCGATTCGCATCGCAGCGGGCAGTTGGAAGAATGCATGACCCTCGATGGCGATGTCTATTTTCATGCCGACCCGCTCGCGGATTTCACGGAGGGGACGCATGGCCTCCTCCACGTCCGCCCAGGAGATGTGCAGGCCTCCATTGCGGTGCGCCGCGCCGTCAAAGGGCCAGAGCTTCATGGCAGGGATTCCTTCCGCAACCAACTCCTCCGCGAGATCACCGGCAGCGAAGTGAGAGGACCAGTTGTCCTGGAGGGGACCCTTGCTGCCGATATCGCCATAGCCCGGCCAGCCGGGATGACGTGGTGCATCGCCCACACCTGCCGCCGCGCCGTAACCCGGGCCACCGCTGGTGTTGTAGACGCGAATCGACTCCTGCGCCGGTCCGCCAAGGAGGCGGTAGATGGGCTGTCCGCATGCCTGGCCCAGAATGTCCCACAACGCCAGATCGAGGGCGGACAACGCCCGCATCTCCGCCCCGGGATGACCAAAGGGAGTGCAGCGTTCATAGAGGAAACGCCAATGAGACTCAATGGTCAGGGCATCCGCGCCGAGCAACCGCTCCGCCATCCAGTCATGAATGAGGGAAGCAATGGCGTGCGGCGTGTAGTAGGTCTCACCACACCCGATGAGACCGTCATCCGTGTGAATGCGGACAAGCAACAGGTTCGGCATGATGCCGGAGGGAATGGACGTTTCGATGGAGATGATGCGGGACATGAGGAGATGTGACGTGGGGACCAAACGTTTCGTGCCAGCCACAATTTGCCAGGATCCGCGCCAGACCGGTGTTTGGATGCTTCCGCTTATGGCTGAAAGTGGGACACCCCCCCGGTTGTATATCTCTCCGTGCCTTCAAGCCCCTCATCACCATGGATACGCTGCCTGCTGCTTCTGTCCGCAGCAGCCGGGCTGGCGTCCGCAGCGGAGTCAGGCCCGCAGCCCACACCCTGGTCCTTCCAGGCGCTTCGTCGGACGGAGCCGCCCGTGGTAAGGAATACGGCCTGGCCGCGGAACCGTATCGACCATTACATTCTCGCACGGATGGAAGCAGCCGGTCTCAAGCCAGCTCCCCCGGCGGATGCGCGCACGCTGGTGCGACGCCTGTCCTTTGATCTCACAGGACTGCCTCCTGCCATGGAGGAAGTCGCAGCCTCCGGCCCTCACACAATCAAGCTTCACATCGACCGCCTTCTCGAGTCTCCGCACTACGGGGAACGCTGGGCTCGCCACTGGCTGGATCTGGCCCGCTATACGGACCAGACCCCGGACTGGCTGGACTCCACGAAGTATTCCTATCTCTACCGTGACTGGGTGGTACAGGCCCTGAATGAGGACATGCCGTACGACCGCTTCGTGGTGCGACAACTCGCCACTGACTTCCTGCCCGAGTGTGGCCCGCAGGACTTGCACGCGCTGGGCTTTCTTGGACTAAGCCCCACCTATTTCAAGGAACTGCAACTGCCGCCGGAAATCATCAAGACCACCGTCGCGGATGAATGGGAGGAGCATGTGGACGCCATTTGCCGCACCTTTCTGGGGCTCACGGTAGCCTGCGCGCGCTGCCACG
>JAEYUU010000349.1 GCA_023429545.1 Verrucomicrobiota bacterium | reverse complement strand
TGAAGGAGACGGACCGCATCTCCGCCGTGGCGCAGAACCTGCGGCTCATGGGCGTGCCGGTGGAGGAATTCCCGGATGGCATGGAAATCACCGGTGGGTTGCCGCTCACGGGCACCACGCTCACCAGCTTCGGAGATCACCGCATCGCCATGGCCTTCGCCATCGCCGGTCTCTATGCGGAGGGCGTGACCACTATTGAAGACACGGACTGCATCGCGACTTCATATCCCGGCTTCGAGAGGCACCTGGATCTTTTTTTGAATGAACCACGCTTCCCGGATGAGTCCACGCCGGCCATCAACCGTGTGCCGCACGATGTGGGTGAGCGTCTTTCTGCGCCGGACCAGTCATGAGTGCTCCCCAGGTCATTGCGATGGACGGCCCCGCGGCCTCCGGCAAGAGCAGCGTGGCACGTGAAGTGGCTGCGAAGCTGGGCTGGATCTATGTGAATACCGGCAACATGTACCGGGCCGCCACCTCGGCGGTGCTGCAGGCAGGCGTGAGCCCGGAGAATGAAGCCGCTGTGCTCGAGGTCATCGAGGACGGAGATTTCCAGTGCAGCGTAGAAAGCGGCCGCAGTGTCATCCGGGTGAACGGCAGGGACGTGGAGTCCGAGCTGAACTCGGAGGCGATCAATCGCGGCGTGTCCCACGTGGCGAAGATTCCCCAGGTGCGTGAGAAGCTGGTGGCCATGCAGCGCGCCGTGGGGCAGGCACATCCCTCCGTGATGGAGGGGCGCGATATCGGCACCGTGGTGTTCCCGGATGCGCTGGTGAAGTTCTACATTGACGCCAGCGAGGAGGTGCGCGCCAAACGTCGCGGTCTGCAGGGGCATGCGGACACCGTGCGAGAGCGGGATCGCATGGATTCCACCCGCAAAATCGCACCGCTCGTGGCAGCAACGGATGCGCTGGTGGTGGATAGCTCGGACCTCACGCTCAATGAGGTGGTGGAGCGGATTCTGGAACTGCTTCGCGAGCGTGGCGTGACTGCTGCTGCATGACCCCCGATTTCACTGCGGCACCATGAAGTTCACCTATTGGTTTTTCTACAGTCTGGCAAAGCTTCTGGCGCGGGGCTTTTACAACTACCGGGTCGTCGGAGACGCCAGCCTGGAGACTCCGGGCGGGGTCCTCATCGTGAGCAATCATGAGAGCTTTTTCGATCCTCCCGTCGTTGGCATCGCCTTCGATCAGGAGCTTTATTTCCTCGCGCGCAAATCCCTGTTCAGCAATCCCGCCGTAGGTGCCCTCTACCGTGCCCTGAACTCCATTCCCGTGGACCAGGACCGTCCGGACATGACCAGTCTGAAGACGGTCATCCGCGTGCTCAAGGAGGGCAAGAAAGTGCTCGTCTTCCCGGAGGGCTCGCGCACGCTCGATGGTGACATGCTTCCTGGTGAACCCGGTGTGGGGCTCATTGTCGCCAAGGCGGGAGTGCCGGTGTTGCCGGTGCGTATCTTCGGCACCCGCAAGGCCCTGCCTCGCGGAGGTTCCTTTCCCCAGCCCGCCGACGTGACCCTCGTCATCGGCCAGTTGTGGCATTATGACCCCGCGAACTACAGCGGCTACACGGGCAAGGAATTGTACAAACGCATCAGCGAGGACCTGATGGCGAAGGTAGCGGAGTTGCATCCGTAGGAAGGGGATCGCTGCTGAGGCAGAAAGCAGAGCAGTGAAGCAGCAAAGAGGGGGTGAGAAGAAAAGGTAAAGGCCGGAGCCGAAGGTCTTGGACTGCGCAGCCCAAGGAGTTGCGCGCCAGCACCCGGGATCGTCGGGACTGTGCAAGTGGGTCACATGCGCCTGCGTTTGCCTCACACCTTCTCGAAGAAGAGCGTGAACTCATGCCGGTTATACGAAAGATGTGTCTGCGCAAGGACGCGCAGGCCCGCTTGTGAGGCGTCTTTGTGCACGTCATCCAGCAGGGCCAGAACTCCATGCACGGTGGCGATACCCGGCATCTTCAAGGTGAACACGATCAGCCCACCCTGCTTGATGGAAGGGGCGAGACGAATCACCTGCCGCATGGAATCGGCCGCCTCGCCGTTCAAATCGCAGAGCATCGCATCGTATCTTTCGGCATCTGGAGGCTGGAATTCAGCGACGTCGGATTGCACGAACAGCAATTGGCGCTGATGCCGCAGCCTCGAGTCCAGCGGAGCCCGGTCCACGGCCGTGACGCGATAACCTCGATCCAGGAGTTCGGAGGTCATGCCACCGGGACTCGCGCCGAGTTCCAGCCAATGGCTGCCTTCCGGGAGCGTGGGCCGGTACAGACGCAGGTAGTGCAGCGCCTCCGCTATTTTTGCACCCGCGCGGCTGATGGTGCTCTCATTTCCCTGAGCAATGAACCTGGTCCCGCCTGGGTAGAAACCGTTGGCTCCGCGAGGACTTTGCACCCCGCAGAAAAGTCCTTCTTTTCCCACAAGGCAGAAGAGCGTGGCCTTCACGGGATCCTGGGACTCAGCATCGATTCCGCTCGACACTACCCCGGGAAAAAGCTGGAGCACGCGCCCGCGGAGGTTGGAAGCCAGTTGCTTGTAGTATCCCCCTGCGCTTCCCGTGCTGAGTTGTCCCATCAGGATGGTTTGGAAGTCGACCCCGTCGAATTTCCGCAGCAGCGCCTGCGCCGCCTTTTCGATGAAGCCATCCATCTTCTGCGGATTGCAGGGCCAGGCGTGATGCACCGGAATGTGCCAGCGCACGAAGATTGCGGCTGCCTTGTCGGAAAGGGAATCCGCCTCGACGTCCTTCGCCCAGTGGTATTCCTGCCCGAGAGAGGATGTGGTGGCAATGCCCAATCGGCTGAAGACACCCGTGATTTGTTCCTGGAAGACCTGGGAGATCCGAATCAGGTGACCGTGGGTGGGGAGAGAGGATGGCGGCATCAAATTGTTTATCCTCGCTTGTCCAAGAGTTTGTCCTTCAGTTCCTTGGTGCGGGTGTCGATTTTCCCGGTCTTGTCGCCAATGGATTTCATCCTGCTCTCGTGACTGTGCAGGGTGGTGGAGATCTGTCTGGTGAGTGCCGCTTGCGAGAGAATGTGCCCGAGGCCGAGCCTCCCGGTACGGAGATCCTCCCGCAGTGCCTCGTTGATCAGCCGTGCTTCGTGGAACTTGTGAACGTCCCCCTCCGCCGTCTGGGAGTTGGCCTGCACCCCCTTGGTTTCCGGAGGGCGGAAGTGGTAGTGCGTCAGCGTCTGCGGTACGACCACGATCTCGTGATGCAGCAGGAAGCGCAGATTGAAATGCCAGTCCTCCAGCACGGGATAGTCCTCAGGATACAGGCCCACAGTCTCCAGCGCGGAGCGCTCGTAGAGGAATGCGTGGGTGCAGAAGCAATTCACCACTGCGACCTGCGCCAGGGTGAGATTCGCCAGCTTGGGATTCAGCTCGTAGCTGCGCTGCGGCTTCAGCCCGCTTTCCACGCTGGACTCATGGATGCACAGGGTGCGGCAGACGGCGCCGCGCGCATTCGCATGCGGGCGTTCATCCATGGCATGCACCATGGCCTGGAGGTAGCAGGGGTCCCAGGTGTCATCATCATCCAGCAGCGTGATGAATTCGCTTTCGCATGCCTTGATTCCCGCATTCAGCGGCACACCCCGCATGCCGGGCTTGGGATTGGTGAAGCGCAGATGCGTGACGCGGCCACCCAGCCGCTCGCCATGGGTATGCAGCAAATGCGGCACGGCGTCGGAGTTGCCGCCGTCCACCACGACCCAGTGCCATTCCGTGAAGGTCTGCGCGAGGATGCTCTGCAGCGCCCGCTCCAGCAGCACCGGACGATCAATCGTGCGGGTGATAATGGCGACGCGGCTCATGATTCGGTGGCGATGGACGACGCAGGCTTCGGCGGCTTGGTGTTCCACGACTCCCCGGTGGCGAGTGGCACGAAGAAACGTTCCCATTTGCCCTCGTGAAGCCAGTGCCCCTTGGCGAGGGGATTGCGTTTCAGGAAGATCTTCCGCCCCGCCTTGTCGCGCTCCGTGCTGTTCTGGGCGAGATAGGTCTCATCCATCTCCACGGAGGAATTGTAATTCGGATGATCATGGATGAGCACGAGGTCGCGCGCGTCTATGACCACCCCGTCCTGATAGGCACGGAAGCTGAACTCATCATCCGAGTAGATGCCGAGGTATCCGCTGTGAAGGAACTCGCCCTGCTGTTCCAACCGTGCGCGCGTGAGGATGGCCATGCAGAGCAGGTCATCCCGCCGGTGGCCATCACTTGGGCGCAGGATGCCGGGCTGGCGCACATCCCGCAGGCGGCGCACGAATTCTTCATCCCATCCCGGAATCGGGGACCAGTCATCCGAGAGTTGCACCAGCACCTGGCCGGTGCTCGCTTCAGCCGCCAGATTCCAGGCGGCCACGCAGCCGCCGCCTTTTTCGGTGACGATGCGATGGGGCAGGCTTTTCACCGCCTGCTGAGTCGCCTCGTCATCGCAGTCCACGGCGAAGATGTGCTCGATGCGTTTCGGTTTCGTGGCGGCGCGGATCCATTTCTCCCGTGCTTCCAGCGCCAGATCCGGCCTGCCGCGGGTGGCATGCAGCAGCGATATTTTCGGAGCTAGAAAGCGGCGGAACATGTTCGGTAAAGATGCGCGGGAACGGTCAGCCGGGATCGGCCTTTCGGCGGTGCTTTTGAGCGGGAAGGCTCGGGTGGAAATGGGCGGTCATGAGGGTGCCCGCTACGACGTGGTGTGTCAATACTGCTGGCAACTCAAGCTTTCGAGGCCCAGACCTCCCGCACGGTCCGCACCGTGCCCGTAAGCACGTCATGGACTCTGCATGCGGCAATCACCTCCCGCCGCTCCGAGGCCGACGCGAAGGTGAGTTTTCCTTCAGGGTCGCGGGCCTCGCGGAACTTCGCTTCCACATACGCCTCCTGCGCAGTGCGTGCCGGGAATGGACCGGCGATATCCTTTCGCAGGAAGAAAGCGTTGTTCCCGGCGGAATTCGTACCCACCAGGACATAACCCTTCTCCCGGGCGAGGTGCTCCAGTGCAGCCAGGGAGGCGCCATAGAAGACATTCGAGAAGTGGGCCTTGGAGCGCTGGAAGGAGGCATCCGGCGGGATGGTCACCGCCGCATCCGGGCCGAAGACGCTGTTGTACTCCACGATCACGATCCATGGGTCCACCGAATCGATGGCTTTCCAGATCCAGTAGTCCATGCCGTCCACATCCACGCTGAGGATGCCCAGGTCACCCGCGAATCCAGCATCGCGGATGAGCTGATTGATATTCTCCGGCGTGATGAAGGATGCGACTGCGGTGAGGTCCTGTCGCCAGTAGAGATCGTCCTGCCGGATGCGGGCCACGTTTTCCTCGGAACCGTCCATCAACAGGCCGCGCCAGTTGTCCTTCTGCAGCAGAAACCTCGTGCTGGACTCGATGTAGGTCTCCACGCCGAACTCGACGAACGAATGATGGGGGACTTTCAGATGGTGAATGAGATGCTGCAGGATGCCGTCCTCACCCCACTGGGAGGAGACCTGGAACTCGATCTCGGAGAAAGGCGTGCCGGGAGGTTTGGGAGCCAGTGAGGCGGTGGCGAGGCGACCACAGAGCACCTTGAGGGATTCCATCTCCTGGGAGAGGCGCCCGGCCTCACGCTCGAACCGGGAGACGCTCTGCACCGCGTGCGAGGTTTTCTCCTTGAGCTGGTCAAACTTGCTCTTGAGCTTTTTTACGCTTTCAGACAGGCCGCTTTCGTCCTTGCGGCCTTTGTTGAAGGGATTGGAGAGCATGCCAGCCATGATGATGGTGTGGTGGGTGATTAAGCCGGGCGTCTGGCAGCCGCAACTTCAAATGCCCGGTGGCAGAGATCGGCCAGCCGCAGGCCATAGGCATAGGCGAACAGGCGTTCGTTCTCCAGGCTCTTTTTCTCCTGGGCGGGGTCGGGTCCCGCTGCGAGACGTGGCCAGTGGGTTTTCAGCAGGGCAGCCAAGGCCGCGGGATCATCACAGCCAAAGTGGCCCAGCGCCGTGGGCGCCTGCTCGCGATGCACGGGAAGGTCTGAGCATATGAGCGGGCGGCCGAGTGCCTTGATGTCCTGCACCACGGTGCTCCAGCCTTCAAATCGCGAGGGCTGAATCACCAGCGCCGCGCTGCGCATGAGCTGCTGCAGATGGGGGAAGGGTACTTGGCCCACCGGCACCACCTGGCCGGCCAGCCCCTGCTGGGCGATGCCCTGCAACATGCGGGACGTAGGCGCATTGGACGGATCCCGATAGTCCGAGGGCAACCCGGTAAAGACAGCGGGAATGCGCAGGCCTTCCCTGGCGAGCTGGCCGAGCGCATCAATGACGACCGCATGGTTCTTGTGGGCCCAGTATTGGTTCGCCACCACGATGTACTTCTCCGGCAGATGGTACTGCCTCACGATCTCCGTGGGATCACCCGCGGGCAGATCCTCGAAGACGAGGCTGGAAGGGAACGGCGCCACCCATGCCTTCTCCACCGCGTGCGGCAGCGAGGCATCGTAGTCCGTTTTTGCGACATGGCTGGAAAGGAGGATGAAGTCCGAGTTCTGTGCGCGCTGGCGGATGTTCTCCTCGCGATCCTTGTACTCCGCCGGAGTGAAGAACTGCGGCAGGTGCAGGTGCTG
Source organism: Verrucomicrobiota bacterium (assembly GCA_023429545.1). Lineage (GTDB taxonomy): Bacteria > Verrucomicrobiota > Verrucomicrobiia > Verrucomicrobiales > Verrucomicrobiaceae > Roseimicrobium. The sequence continues at coordinate 3,687 of JAEYUU010000349.1, read as the reverse complement.
GAAATCCGTGATCCACGAAATCACTCCGACACCGGGGATGCCCGGGGGGGTGCCGAAGAGCTCGATCACCACCTGAATGTCATGATGCGTCGCTGACGCCTCCAAGGCTCCGCGTCCACCGCTGGCGGGCAACATGAACCAGCGCATTCCGGGAAGCTGGTGCGGCACCTGATGGCGGCCTGCTTCATCGCGCTGGGCGAGGATGCCGAGTTCGATATGCCGCTCCGCAGCCACCAGCGCCAGCGAACGCGTGAACATGCGCATGAACGCAGCCAGCGCCGCCCATCCGGTGGCTTCGCGATAAAGCACCGCGACCCGGAGCGGGTTTCCTCGCGCGGGTTTCTCAAGCAGTTTCTCTGCGAGCGCGGAGCATCGCTGCAGTTCATCGGCCAGACGTGAGGCGGCGGTGCGCGTGATCATGCGGTGCGTGCGTTTTCCTGGGTCCAGTGTTGCAAGGTGCGGCGCAGCATGTCTTCGAAGGGAAGGGGGCGCCAGGAGGGAAGGAATGTCTCCAGCCGCGCGGTGCAGGCCTGCCAGTGCAGCGGGTCACCGGGGCGCTTGTGTCCCAGGCAGTGGATGGGCTTCTGAGAGCCGAGACCGGCGCCAATCGCCTGAGCCATTTCCAGGATGGAGCGCTGGCGGCCACTGGCGAGGTTGAAGATCCATGGCGCCTCCGGGTGGGCGAGTTTCTCCCGTGCGGAGGCGAGCGCCAGCAGGGCACTGGAGACATCCCACTCGCTGAGAAAGTCCCGCGTCTCCCCGCCGGTGCCATCGATATGCACTTCGGCATTGGTACCCCGGAAGCGATCGAAGAGCTCCCACACCAGTAGCCTGCGCTGTGAAGCGCCGAAGACAGAGAACAGGCGCGTGATCACCACGGGCAGCCCGAAGTGGTCGCGATGCTCCCGCGCGAGGGATTCGCACAGCATCTTGTGCCAGCCATAGGGGGAGATGGGGTGCTGCGTGTCATCCTCGCGGACGGGCAGCGAATCCGGGTCGCCATACACCGCCGCGCTGGAAGGAAAGATCACCAGCGGCTTCAGGCCGGAGAGTCGCACGGCCTCCAGCAGGTGCGACCAGGTGCCGAAGGAGGCGCGCAAGTCCTCGTGAGGGTCCTTCATGGATTGCGCGACGGAGGCGCTGCCCGCAGCGTGGATGATGCAGTGCGGCTCAATCTCCCGGAGATGTGCTGCCAGGATGTCCGGAGGCTGACTCCAATCGATGCGGATTGTCCGGCTGTCCGAGGATGGCAGTGGCTGGCTGCGTCCGGCGCGCCAGGTGTGGTGACCGGCTTCCGCTCCCTCCCGCGCCATCACGCGACCCAAAAACCCTCCCGCGCCGGTGACGAGCAGGCGCAAGTTGGTTCGTGGACCGGGGGCTCCGGCGGTGAGGGGTGCCATTGACATGAAGGGGTACACATGATACGCGCTGCCATAGTCTGCAAACAGCATTCTGAATGTCTGCGCCACAGGGCACTGGGCGCGACAGGCTGGAGGTGGCGCTCGCGTGAGCACCGCAGGCGACCGGTGAACGATGACGAGCAAGAACATCCCCTACATCCGCAAACTGGACCATCTTCGGTTCTTTGCTGCGTGGCTGGTGGGTGTGTACCACTACTATCATTTTCAATCGCCGGCCTACAACGGGTTCAAGGATCCGCGTGTGCTGACGACGAAGCCGTTCTCCGCCTTCATCATCGAGGGGCACACAGGGGTGGCACTTTTCCTCGTGCTCAGCGGATTCATCTTTGCTGCCATCTGTTATCGCAGGGAGGTGAGTTACCCGGGCTTTGTGATGAACCGTGTGCTGCGCATCATCCCTCTGTATGGTTTCGCGGTGTTTATGGCGGCGCTGCTGGGTGGCGCTACGCTCGCGCAGTTCTTCGGCTCACTGTTCCTGCCCTATCCGGGAATCGATGCGGTGAGCTACATCCCGATCACGCCACATCTGTGGACCATCCGGCTGGAGTTCCAGTTCTACCTGATCTTCCCCTTCCTCATCCTCTTCGCCGCGAAGTACGGGCTGCGGTACATGCTGGGATTGATCCTGCTCATGCTCACGGTGCGTGCGATGATCTGGATCTCACCGGAACAGGAGAAGCTGAAGGGTGCGATGTACGGTACGCTCGTTGGGCGGCTGGATCAGTTTGCCATCGGCATGCTGGCAGGCTGCCTGTATTCAGGCCGGGCGGACTTTTCGTTGCCCAGGTGGCTGGGTTGGAAGTTCCTGCCGTTGCTCGCGTGGCTGGTGCCATTTTACGTGGTCTACCTGTACCACAGGCTTGGCGGGAACAGCCATCTTCCCAAGGACGAGATGTGGTTCCTCGTGGTGTATCCGGTTCTTGAGGGCGCCGCCTGGGCGTTCTTCACGCTCGCATACGTGATGAACCCGTGGGACTGGCCGGAGCGCATCTCGAAGGCGCTTGGCTGGCTGGGCGCCTTGAGCTTCTCCCTGTACATCAATCACTGGCTGTTTGCCCATGACCTCACGTGGAGAAGGCTTGAGATGCCGTGGGGGCGCATGTCCCTGCCGCAATTCTCCGAGAGCATGACCACGAATGCGCTGCTGAGCTTCACATTTGTGGCGCTGCCGCTGCTGGTGCTGTTCTCCGCGATCACGTATTATGTGATCGAGAAGCCGTTCTTCGAGTTGCGCCGCAGCTATCTGAAGAAGAAGCCTGAGGCGAATTCCAATGTCCCCGCCGAATCCGCCGCGCCCTGACCGTCATGACTGGTTTGTCCAAGCCGATTGAGGTTCCCGTGCTGCTGCTGGTTTTCCGCCGGAGTGACACGCTGCGCAGGGTGGTGGATGCGTTGCGTGGAGTGCAACCCGCGCGGGTGTACATCGCCGCGGATGGTCCCAAGCCGGGTGACCACGTCACGGCTGCGAAGTGAGCGGAGGTGCGGCAGTATCTCGCGGAGGCCCTCGACTGGCCCTGCCGGGTGCAGACGCTCTTCCGGGAGACCAATCTGGGCTGCGGCGCGGCCGTGAACGGAGGCATCTCCTGGTTCTTCGAGCATGAGGAGGAGGGCATCATCCTGGAGGATGACACCCTGCCCGCGCCAGGATTCTTCTCCTACTGCCAGGGATTGCTGGAGCGCCATCGGGATGACAGGAAGGTGATGTGCATCTCGGGTGACAACTTCCAAGATGGCCAGTGGCGTGGGGAAGGGGACTACTATTTTTCCAAGCATCCGCACTGCTGGGGCTGGGCCTCATGGCGCCGGGCGTGGAAGCTGAATACGAATGGATTCCCTGGCCTCGAAGAAGCGCCGGAGACGCAGTGGTGGCAGGCGCTGAATGACGATCCCGCGGAGTCACTCTACTGGGAGCGGGCCTTCAACGCGGCACGACGTGGGGAGGTGGACACCTGGGACTACCAGTGGACCTACGCCTGCTGGCAGCATGGGGGACTCACGGCCTTGCCCAATGTGAACCTCGTGGCGAACATTGGCTTTGGCGGCGAAGCGACGCACACCATGGATGCGAATCATCAATGGTCACAACGCAAAACGGGGAGTCTCGCCGGCCTGCGTGCTCCTGCATCGGTGGAGCGTGATGCGGCGGCGGATTGGTACACCTTCACGCATCATCATTGCCCTGCGGGAAGCGAAGCGGAGCGCGTCCTGTGGGAGGCGCTCATCAAGCAGCAGAAGCGCGAGAACAAGGAGCTGCGCCGCAAGCTGG
>JAEYUU010000567.1 GCA_023429545.1 Verrucomicrobiota bacterium | reverse complement strand
ATTAACGACTCCGCGGGAAGCCCTAGCGCTCGCATCCGCTCCTCTGTCCTGACGATCTCGATGGGATCCTGATCCAATGCCAGAAGGCATCCCTCCGGCTGCACTGCCTTGAGCAGATGAGTCGCGTGTCCGCCGTAACCGAGGGTGCAGTCCACGGCGCGCTCCCCCGGCTGCGGGGCGAGCGCTTCCATGATCTCCTGGACCATGATGGGCACATGCTGCCCCGCGGGTGTCTTGCCACTGGCTCGCACCTTGGCAACCGTGTCAGGGTACTTGGAAGGGTCGTGCTCCTTGTACTTGTCCTCAAACCGGCGCGGGTTCTTCCCCTTGTAACGAGGGCGGCGCTTGTGCGGAGTCGGGACGGGGGGCTCAGTTTCTTCGTTCACGTTCACAGTTCAGTATACTTCGCGTTGGAGCCATGGGCCTTGTCCACCGGATAGCGCAGTTCATTACGCGCGAGCTTGGCCAGGATGGCGTCTTCCACCGAGATGCCCAAATTGTGCGCAAATTCGAAGAGCAGCATGGCCACATCGGCCACCTCATCGCGAAGGTAGTCTTGCTTCTCCCGGGCGATGGCGTCCGATTGCTCCGGTGTCTTCCAGACGAACGGCTGCATGAGTTCTCCTGACTCCGCCGCGATGGCCATCGCAAGGTCCTTCGGGTTGTGATACTGCATCCAGTCCCGCGCATCGCGGAAGGCGCAGATGCGGGACGTGAGTTCCTCGATGGTCATGGCTCAAACATGCTGGCGGTGTCCGTGGCGGCAAGGTGAAACATGGGCCTGCTTTTCGGACCGGCGGGCGCCCTGATCGATTCGGGCTGCGAAGGCTACATCTCTTCTTGCCTCATCGGGCGCATTGCCTATGCTGCGCCCCCCCTTCCTATGCGCGACCACGTCAAACTGTTGATTCCCGGGCCCGTCGAAGTCTCGCCCGATACCTACGCGGCGATGTCTGCTCCCATGGTGGGGCATCGTGGCAAGGGGTTCCAGGACCTCTACGCTGAAATCCAGCCCAAGCTGCAGACCCTTTTCGGCACGAAGCAGCTCGTGTACATCAGCACCTCCTCCGCATGGGGCGTGATGGAAGGCTCCATCCGGAATCTCGTGAAGAAAAAGGTGCTCAACTGCTGCTGCGGCGCCTTCTCCGACAAGTGGTACGACGTCTCCCTCCGCTGCGGCAAGCAGGCGGAAGAGCTGAAAGTAGAGTGGGGCCAGCCCATCACCGCGGAGCTCGTGGATGCCAAGCTCGCCACGGGCGAATTCGACGCGCTGACCCTGGTGCACAGCGAGACCTCCACCGGGGTGCTGAATCCCGTGGAAGAAATCGCAAAGCTCAAGGCGAAGTATCCCGACGTGATGTTCATCGTGGACACGGTGTCGAGCTTCACCACCGTGCCGATGAACTTCGACTCGCTGGGCATCGACGTCCTGCTTACCGGCAGCCAGAAGGCCTTTGCGATGCCACCCGGCATGGCTCTCTTCACCGCGAGCGAGGCGGCCTATGAGCGCTCGGCCTCCATCAAGGACCGCGGCTACTACTTCGACATCCACGAGTTCAAGGCAAACGGGGAGAAGAACATGACCCCCAGCACGCCGTGCATTTCGCTCATCTACGGCCTGCGCCACCAGCTCAACAAGTTCTTTGCCGAAGGACTGGAGAACCGCTACGCCCGCCATGCCCGTCTCAATGTGATGGTGCATGACTGGGTGAGGAAGCACGGTTTCGAGTTCTTTGCCGCCGAGGGCTACCGCACGAAGGGCCTCACTTGCGTGAAGAACAACAAGAACATCGACGTCGCCAAGTTCAGCGGCCTGCTCAAGGATCGCCACAAGCTGCTGATTGACGGTGGCTACGGCAAGATCAAGGGCAAGACCTTCCGCCTCTCCAACATGGGTGACGAAACGGATGAAACCATCGGCGAGCTCATTGCGGCTCTCGATGACTGCCTGGCGGCGCTCGGCTGAGGCATCAGCATCTTATGACCTCAGCGCCATTCCGTGGGTGGAAGCCAAGCTTCCCCGGAATGGCGCTTTTGCATGGCATTCATTTCGTGCCCGCCATGCGTTTTGCAGCGTAAGCTTTTTAACGGGCACCCGCCCTGACCCGCATGTCCGACTCTCCCGCATTTTCTCCCTTCTCACCGGTAGAAGCCATCCTGGCTGACATCCGGGCTGGCAAAATGGTCATCGTCACTGATGACGCGGACCGTGAGAATGAAGGTGACCTCGTTTGTGCAGCCCATGGCGCCACTCCCGAGGTGGTGAACTTCATGGCCAGGTTTGGTCGAGGGCTGATATGCGCCCCTGTTTCGGAGGAGTACGCCAAGCGGCTCGGGCTTACTTCCATGGCGCGGAAGAACCGGGATGCCTTTTCCACGAATTTTACAGTGAGTGTGGACGCGGCCGAGGGGATCACCACGGGCATCAGTGCCCCCGACCGGGCGAGGACAATTTCGGTGCTGACAAACCCGGCGAGCAAAGAGGGCGATCTCGTCCAGCCCGGGCATGTGTTTCCCCTCATCGCCAAGGCCGGGGGGGTGCTCAGGAGAGCAGGCCACACCGAGGCCGCCGTCGACCTGGCCGTACTGGCTGGGTTGGAGCCTGCGGGCGTGATCTGTGAGATCATGAACGACGACGGCACCATGGCGCGGCTGCCGGAGTTGGTGAAGTTTGCCAAGGAGCACGACCTCAAGGTCTGTACCATCGAGAGCCTGATCCGCCATCGCCAGGAGCGTGAGAAGCTCGTTGAGCCAGAGCAGGTTATAAAGATGCCTACCGACTACGGTACTTTCGACTTGCACCTGTACCGCAGCAAATTGGATGGGGACCATCACCTTGCCCTGGTGAAAGGAAAGATCGATGATGGTGAACCCGTGTTGGTACGTGTTCACAGTGAATGTCTTACAGGTGATGTCTTTGGATCCCGCCGCTGCGACTGCGGCGGGCAGCTTCATGCCGCTCTGGAGCGCATCGAGAAGGACGGCAGGGGAGTGCTGCTCTACATGCGTCAGGAAGGCCGGGGCATCGGACTACCGGCCAAGATTCATGCCTACAAACTTCAAGAGGAGGGGCTGGACACGGTGGAGGCCAACCTGAAGTTGGGCTATCCTATGGACCTCCGGGATTATGGTCTCGGTGCGCAGATTCTTTTCGACCTTGGTGTACGCCAGATCAGGCTTATGACCAATAATCCACGTAAGGTGGTGGGTCTGGAAGGCCACAAGCTGCACATCGTGGAGCAGTGTCCCATTCGCATTGAGCCGAACGAGCACAACGCGAAGTACCTTGAGACCAAACGAACCAAAATGGGGCATGACCTGTGAAGGGGAAACGCCTGCACTGGCTGGTTGATCTGCGGAGCAATCGCCACTAAGTCTCCCGCCCCATGTCCGAAGCCAGTCCCCAACGTCCGCGCAGCTCGTCTTCACGCGCGAGCATTGCCATTGTGGCGAGCCTCTACAATGAGCCCTACGTGAACGCCATGCTGGATGCGGTGCGCACGGAGTTGCAGGAACTCATGCCCGAAGCCCAGGTGGTCACCTACCGCGTGCCGGGTGCCTTCGAGATTCCGGTTTGCGCGGAGTTCGTGCTGCGCAACACCGGTGCGGATGCCCTTGTCGCACTCGGAGTCATCATTCGCGGCGAGACCGAGCACGGTGATCTGGTCGGCGCCTCGGTGACGGATGCCCTCATGCGCATGGCCGTGGCCCATGTCACCCCCATCATTCACGAAGTGCTGCTGCTCGACAGCGAGGAGCAGGCTGAGGAGCGCTGCATGGGCGGGCGCATCAATCGCGGCACCGAGGCGGCGAGGGTCGCCGTAAATATGGTCCAGCTCTTCGAGAAGCTGCGCGTCACCTTTCCTTTTCCCCAAACTTCGGCGTAGCACCAATCGATGCCAAAACCTCCAGGAAAACGCCGGGAAGGCCGACAGGCCGCGATGCAGTATCTCTTTGCCCACGATGTGCACGGGGAGGTGAGCGATCCGGAACGCAGTGCCTTCTGGGATCTGCACATGGCAAAGGATGATGTGCGCGAGCACGCTGAGCGCCTCATCAAGGGCATCCTCATCCACCGCGAGGAAATCGACACGCGGATTACCGGCGTGTTGCAGAACTTCAGCTTCGAGCGCCTGGGCACCGTGGACCGGAACATCCTGCGCCTCGCCGTCTATGAGATGCTGCATGAGCAGGACATTCCTCGCCCCGTGGTGATCAATGAAGCCATCGAAATCGCCAAGGTCTTTGGCGATACCCAGACCCGCGTGTTCGTGAATGGCGTGCTGGATCGCATTGCCAAAGCCCTGCCTCCCGTGACTGCAGCCGGCTAGCACCAGCGGTTAATCACAACCATTGCTCACCCATCGCAAACCACTGCCAACCGTAGTTAATGGCCGGCTTTTTCACAAAACTCGTTCAGCGCTTCACCAAGGCGGAGATTGATTGGGACGATCTCGAGGCGCAACTCATTGCGGGTGATTTGGGCGTGAAGCTCTCGATGCAAATCGTGGAGGACCTGCAGGCCCAGGCAAGAAAGCTGCACGACGTGGACATCGTGGAGGTCACGAAGAAGCACATTCGCGGCATCCTCCCGGCATACACCACGCCCCTGCCTCCGCTGATTTCCGGCAAGCCAAAGGTGGTGCTGGTGGTGGGTGTGAATGGCACTGGCAAGACGACTTCCACGGCGAAGCTGGCCAACTTTCTCAAGAAGCGGGGCAACAGCCTCGTGCTCGCCGCAGCCGACACTTTCCGTGCGGCCGCTGTTGAGCAGCTCGAAGTCTGGGCAAAACGTGTGGATGTTCCCCTGGTGAAGGGGGCTCCGAATGCGGACCCCGCCGCTGTATGTTTCGATGCCTATTCCTCGGCTGTGGCCAAGGGAGCGCAGTTCCTGATCTGTGATACAGCCGGCCGCTTGCATACGCGCCACAATCTCATGGAGGAGCTCAAGAAGGTGCAGCGCATCGTGGGCAAAAAGGACACCACCGCACCGCACGAAGTACTCCTCGTGGTGGATGCTACTACCGGTGGCAATGCCCTTCAGCAGGCTCGTGAGTTTCACAAGGCCGTTCCACTCACCGGCATCATCGCCACCAAGCTGGATGGCAGCGGCAAGGGTGGAGTCGTCGTGGCCATCCAGCAGGAACTGGGCATCCCCACGCGCTTCGTGGGCACGGGGGAGCAGTTGGATGACTTTGCGCCGTTCGACGCAGATTCGTACCTTGATCAAATGTTATGATAGCCGTCTCCGAAGCAGCTTCTTTGGAAGCAATGTGCCGGTTGACTCGTTTTATTCAAATGCGCCATCTCTCCTCAATCACGCAACCAGCGCTTGCCCCATGCGCGCAAGATCGCAAGGAATGCGGTGCCTGACGGGAACTTTTGTCGCAGTGTCCTCCAAAATCCCCCACGAGAATCCTTTCCCTATGACTGCCACAGAGAATCCGTCGCTCGTACCTGTTGAGCACACCGATCCCATCAACACACAAATCCTGGCAGTCTCGGAGGACCAGATCAAAGGCTTCCATAGGCACCCGTTTCAGTTTGTGGCGGAAAAGTCAGGGCTCCCGCTGGACACGGTGCTGGAACGCGTGCGCGCCATG
>JAEYUU010000547.1 GCA_023429545.1 Verrucomicrobiota bacterium | reverse complement strand
CCAGTTCTCCGGAGAGTGGACCATTGGCAAGCCGGACGTGGTATTCGCGCTGCCGAAGCCCTTTGCCATCAAGGCGGAAGGGACGATGCCGTATCAGCGCGCCACGGTAACCACGTCCTTCCCGGAGGATCGCTGGGTGCAGGCCTATGAGATCATCCCAACCGCACCGCAGGTGGTGCATCATGTGATTGTGCGCGTGCATGATAAGGGCGCAAAGGTCACCGACGGTGACGAAGGTCGTGACGGCTACTGGGCCGCGTATGTGCCGGGGAACACCCATCGCGTGATGCCGGCCGCACACGCCAAGCGCCTGCCAGCCGGCTCGACCATCAGCTTCCAGATTCACTACACGCCCAACGGCAAGGCCGTGGAGGACCAGCTCAAGATTGGCATGATCTTCGCCAAGGAGCCGCCGGAGTACGAAGTGAAGGTGGCCGCCGTGGCGAATCCACGAATCAGAATTCCCGCGGGTGCCTCAGAACATGTCGAAGTCCGACAGCAAGCCGTTCCGACTGACATGCTCTTCAGCGCCTTCATGGCGCACATGCACGTGCGTGGCAAGGCCTTCAAATACGAAATCACCTATCCCGACGGCAAGACGGAGACGCTGCTGGACATTCCCCGCTATGACTTCAACTGGCAGCTCGCCTACGACTACAAGCAGCCGAAGTTTGTGCCTCGCGGCAGCGTCATCAAGATCACTGCCATTTACGACAATAGCACGGGCAACCCCGCCAATCCGGATCCCAACAAAGAGGTCCGTTGGGGCAGCCAGACGTTTGACGAGATGATGATTGGCTACATCGAGCACTTCGTGCCGCTGCCGAAGGTGAAGGTGGCGGAGAATACGACGGAATGAAGCCACCACAGGGTGGCCACGTCAGTTCGTAGCTACCTCTGCCGGGGTTGTTGCACGCAACTCCCCGCAACCTTCCGGCGTCATCACGGTTGAATTGGTCATCACCTGCTCACCGGCATGAAACGTCCAGCCTGCTGCCTGCTCCTCACCCTGGCCATCCCGGTCGCCGCCGCTCATGGCGACATCACGGATGAGCAGCGGAACTTCTTCGAGCGCAAGATCCGCCCCGTGCTGGTGGAGAAGTGCTATGAATGCCACTCCGCCCAGTCGAAGAAAGTGAAGGGTGGTCTTATGCTGGACAACAAGGAAGCCACACTGCATGGCGGTGACTCCGGTCCTGCCGTGGTGCCGGGCAACCTCTCCGACAGCACGCTCATTGAAGCGATCCGGTATGCCAACAAGGACATGGAGATGCCGCCCAAAGGCAAGCTGCCGGACAGCGTCATCGCCGACTTCGAAACGTGGGTGAAAATGGGAGCTCCGGATCCTCGTGGAGAACTCGTCGCGGATGCGGGTGCAGCCTCATCTCAGTGGAGGAAGAATGAGATCAACATCGCGGAGGGCCGCAAGTTCTGGGCATTCCAGCCGCCGAAGAAATCCCCGGCACCTGAGGTGAAGAATGCCGCATGGCCAAAGTCCGACATTGATCGATTTGTGCTGGCGAAGCTTGAAGAGAAAGGCCTGCAGCCCGTAGCCGATGCCCAGAAGCTCGACTTGCTACGACGTGTCACTTTTGATCTCACCGGCCTACCTCCCACACCGGATCAGATTCAAGCTTTCATGAAGGATACTTCTCCAGAGGCATTCTCACGCGTGGTGGACAACCTCCTGGCGTCCGAGCGCTTTGGGGAATATTGGGGCCGCCACTGGCTGGATGTCGCGCGCTATGCGGAGTCGAGCGGGAAGGACATCAATGTCCCCTATCCTCACGCGTGGAGGTATCGCGACTGGGTGATCGGGTCCTTCAATGAGGATCTGCCGTACAATGAATTCATTCGTCAGCAGATTGCCGGCGACCTTCTTCCCTTCAAGGATGCGGTGGACCAGAGCAAGAAGATCGTGGCCACCGGCTTTCTCGCCATTGGTTCCAAGCCGCACAACGAACGCAACCCGCGACAGTTTGCTCTCGAAGTCGCTGACGAACAGATCGACACGCTCACCCAGGCCGTGCTCGGCACCACCGTCGCCTGTGCGCGCTGCCATGATCATAAGTTCGATCCCATCCCGCAGAAGGACTACTACGCGCTCGCAGGCATCTTCCTGAGCAGCGAGACCTTGTACGGCACCACGAATGCCATCCAGAACAATCATCCATCCGACCTCGTGGAGTTGGGCCGAGAATCAGGCATGGCGGCTGGCTTTGAAGGCATCAGCGCTTCCGCGCGTGCTGACCTGGCGCGGCGTGTGCAGCAACTGGAAGAGGTGCGCGTTGAACGCCAGCAGGAAGCGATAGCCGCGCGGCGCAGCGGCAAAGATGCTGATGTATTCAAGCTGCTCGCGATCCGGCAGCAAACCGGTGATCTCAAGGGCCAGCTCAATCGCTACGATGAGCAGGGCAATGCGCGCATTCTCGCAATGGGAGTTTTTGACCGGAAGCAACCCATCAACAGTCCTGTCTTCAATCGTGGCGAGGCCACCCAGCAGGGTGAGACAGTGCCGCGCGGATTCGTGCAGGTGATGTTTCCCGGCGATCCCCCTGCGATCACCAAAGGCAGCGGCCGCCTCGATCTCGCGAACTGGCTGGCCAGCGCCGAGAATCCTCAGACCGCCCGTGTGATGGCGAACCGCATGTGGCGCTGGCTCTTCGGTCGCGGCATCGTACCCACGGAGGACAACTTCGGGGCCATGGGTGAGCAGCCCAGCCATCCGGAACTTCTCGACTGGCTCGCCATCCGCTTCGTGGAGAATGGCTGGTCCGTGAAGAAGATGCTGCGCGAGATGGTGCTCAGCCGCACCTACCAGCTAGCCACGCAACATGCCCCGCAGAACTTCGCCGCGGATCCGGACAACACGCTCTTCTGGCGCATGAGCACCCGCGGCCTGGATGCGGAATCCCTGCGCGATGCCATGCTCTCCATCAGCGGCACACTTGATTTTTATCCGCCGGCCGGTTCTCCGATCTCACGTGTCACGGGCGAAGGACGTGAAGCCATCTTCCGCTACATCCAGGCCACACAGCAGCCTTCGCAATATCGTTCCGTGTATCTGCCCCTCATGCGCGATGTGGTGCCGGAGGCGCTGGCCCTGTTCGATTTCGCCAATCCCGCACTCGTCACCGGAGATCGTGAGACAACGAACGTGCCTTCGCAGAGCCTCTACTTGATGAACAACGCGCAGGTCATCGCGCTGAGTGATGCGTTCGCCCGCCGAGTCTATGATTCCGCGAAGGACAATCCCACGCGCGTGGTCAATGCCTACTGGCTGGCCTTCGGACGCCCACCCACCGCGCAGGAGGCGCAGGCGACACGCACGTTCTTCAGCGAGTATTCACAGGATGCCGCGAAGGCGAAGCATGCGAAATCTGGCGACATCAGCATGTACGCGTGGAGTGCCTTCTGCCAGGCGCTCATGGCTTCCGCGGAGTTTCGCTTTTTGAATTGAATACCCGACCTTCAACCTGCTGCCAACGTGAACACCACCCTCCCCTTCTCCCGCCGCAGCTTCCTCCAAAGCAGCTCCGCCGGATTTGGATATCTCGCGTTCTCCGCTCTGTCGACTTGGGGCGCTGCAGCAACCTCACCCCTCGCGCCCAAGCCATCGCACTTCGCCCCTCGCGCGAAGCGGGTCATCTTTCTCTTCATGCCGGGCGCGCCCTCGCACGTGGACACCTTTGACTACAAGCCGAAGCTCACCGCGGACACCGGAAAAGAATCCGGACGCGGACGCGGTGGTCCCGCCACGCTGCTTGGTTCACCATGGAAATTTTCCCAGCACGGTCGCAGTGGATTGTGGATCTCGGAGCTGTTTCCGGAAGTCGCCAAGCAAGCGGATCACCTCTGTCTCGTGCGCTCCATGCACACGGATCTGCCGAATCATCCGCAGGCAGTGATTCAGATGCACACCGGCACGGCGCAGTTCATCCGTCCTTCGCTGGGTTCTTGGGCCCTCTACGGCCTGGGTACATCGAATGAGAACCTGCCCGGATTCATCACCATCAATCCCGCTCCCCAAGGCGGCGCTCGCAATTATGGCAGCGCCTTCCTGCCTGCCATTTATCAAGGCACCAAAATCGGCTCGTCATTCCCCGGCGCTGCCGGCGGTCGCCGTTTAGGCGGAGGTTCACAACAGACCATCAGCAACATCGCGAATCCCCGCTATAGCACCGAGGCGCAGCGCACGCAGCTTGACTTCATCCAGACACTCAACAAATCGAAGCTGCAGCAGGAAACTTATGAGCCACAGATCGAAGGCGTGATTGAGAGCAATGAGCTCGCCTTCCGCATGCAGAATGTCGCGCCGCAGGTGATGGACATAGAGAAGGAATCTGAAGCCACCAGGAAGCTCTATGGCATCGGCTATCAGACCACGGACACCTTCGGGCGCCAGTGCCTCATGGCTCGCCGTCTTGCGGAGTCCGGCGTGCGATTCATCGAGGTCTCGCATGGCAACTGGGATCAGCATCGCAACCTCACCGCTGATCTGGAACGCAACTGCTCACAGATCGACAAGCCCATCGCCGGCCTGCTTGCCGATCTCCAGGCGCGGGGTCTGCTCAAGGACACCCTCGTCATCTGGGGTGGTGAATTCGGCCGCACGCCTCACGCCCAGTCCGGCGATGGACGCGACCACAACAACAAGGGCTTCACCCTCTGGATGGCCGGTGGCGGCGTGAAGGGCGGCCTCTCCTATGGCTCCACGGATGACTACGGCTACGAAGCAGTCACCGACAAGGTGCACATCCACGACTGGCACGCGACCATCCTCGCGCTGCTCGGGCTGGATCATGAGAAGCTTACCTACCGCTATGCGGGTCGCGACTTCCGCCTCACGGACGTGCATGGCCGCGTGGTGAAGGAGATTTTTGCGTGACTGAGAAGGGAGGAAGCCTGTTACTCAGTCCCCGCTTCTCAAATTTAAACGCGAGTCCGCTTCCCGTGCTGGCCTTGGGCTGCTTCGCATCACACGTTACGCCGCCAGCTTGCTCGCGCGCAGCAGCACATCGCCGTTGACAAGCAGCCCCTGCATTTGTCTGCGGTAGACATGGTGCTTGGGCAGGACCATGCCGCCGGTGAATCCGCACTTCAGAAACTGCATCGCGATGCCGCGCGACTCCTGCCAATCCCTGGCATTGATGCCCCCACCCTGGCAGTAGAGCGTGTGATCGAACTCCGCCTTGGCGTGGATCTCGCCGTCGTGAATGTGGAGCGTGGGGAAGAACAGAGTTTGCGGCATGGAGGAGGGAAAGGAGAACGCCATGGGATGCACGGGACCATGGACTTTCTTCAGCTTGAACACCGCAAATCCGAAGCCCGCGTATCCGGGGAGCTTTTTCCACACGTCATCCGGCAGGCGGAATCGCTCATCCAACCGGGAGAAGTCTGCGCTCGCAGGAACAAAGCTCGCATCGAAGGCACCCACACTCTGCACTTCAAGCTTCTTCTTCTGAAGTGCAGCAGCCGCACCAGCGAAGGGGCCTGCGCTTCCTCTGGACACAGGTTCCGGGAATCCCTTCCACAAGTCATCAAAGAAAGCGGGATACTTTTCCAGGCTGATGAACTTCACCGCCTTCTCTCCGGAGCCGGGCACCACAGGAATGGGCAGCACCATGGACAGGTCTTCACTGGCCACCAAGTTCATCGCGTAGGCCACGAACTGATCCACACCATTGCCCAGACGGGCAAAAATCTTGGTGTTGCTCACATCTTGAACGGGACGGCTGAAACAACACATGGGCTGGGATGATTTGAGATTTCAGCTTGGGAATCTCAGATGGAGATCGCCATCTACTTGATTTTCCCCAGCCGTTCCCGGCTCCAGTTGAGACCGGCATTGATGATTTCATCATGGCCGTGTCGCACTTTGAGGGCCTCCCAGTGCTCGGACGCTTTCGCGAAGGATGACTTGGCGAGCTTGCTGTCCTTGGCTACTTCACCGGAATGTCCCAGGATGCCATAGAGCTGGGCCAGCAGCACACCGCAGCTCTTGCGATCCAGTTCGTCGAGACTCGTGTCATTCTTTTTCATCAGTGCGTCAAGCTTGTCCACCGCCTCCTTGGCGATGGGAATGGCGTCCTTGGGTTTGCCCAAGTCACACAGCAGTTGCGCATGCGCCCCTTTCTGCCGGGCGAACTCGGAGAGGAAGCGGGTGTTGTCCGGATTGTCCTTGCTCAGATCCTCCAGTGTCTTCACCGCGGACTCCTGCTTTGTGCGGGCCTCGGTGCTATTTCCCTGATCCCGCTCCAGTGCCGCGAGTGCGCCATAGTTTCGCGCCAGCAGATACCGCGCCTCCGCCCACTGGGGCTGGGTGCGCACCAGTTCCATGAGAATGGCCTGGGCCTCCGCCTGCGCATCCTTCGCATCCGTGGTGCCCAGCTTGCCTGAGACAATTTCGCCAAACTCAATGTAGGCCTCCGCGAGGGTCAGCGCCTGCTCCTGGTTATTCGGGGCGGATTTTTCCACGAGTTTCACCATCACTTCCATGGAATCGAAGAGCGCACGCATCGCCTCGTCCAGCCTGCCTTCATCACGCAGAGAAAGCGCCTGCTCGATGCGGCTTCGCGCGAGGAGGAACTGCTCCTGCGGCGTGAGTTCCTCACCCACCACCTTGGCATCCATCAATACCGGCACGCGGCCAAGGGCATTCACCGCCACGGCAGTCTCACCATCGCGACGGGAGCGTTTGCCAAGTTCATACCAGGCCATGGCGCATTCCACGCGGGCATTCCGGTCCTTGGGAGTCTTCTCCAGGGCTGGCGTCAGCGCGGCCACCGCCTCCTTGAAGAGTTGCGCGGCCTCCACGCGATGGCCTTCTTCCGCCTTCATGGTGCCCAGCCACCGGCACGTGCGCCCCAGCAGCACCTGGCGACGCGCCACATCGGCATGTGCCGGCTCACGCTGAAGCAGCGTGCTGAATGCGCTGCGCGCCTTCTCGAACCACGCTCGCGCATCATCTTGCTGATTCTTGCGCATCAGGAGCTGCGCGGTGTTGAAATAGTTCGTGGCGCGCAGGGGCAGCAGCGCCTCGTCCTTCTCCAAGCGGGGCCGTTCTTGCTCACAGAAGGCCAGGGCGTCATTCACATGCTTTTGCGAAATCTCCGCCTGCAAACCGAGACCCGCGGGCAGTTGCAGCAGTTGCGTGAGGAACTGATCCACCGCCGCCTGGGACATCTGCAGATTCGTGCTCGCCAGACGCTCCGCGTCACGCGCCTGCTGCAGCTTCGTGGCCAGGTCCACGATCTTGCCCTCCCGCTCCTTTTCCCCCTCCTCCTTCTCCTTGGTGATAACAAGATTGGCGCGTTTCTCGTTCTGCAATTTGGTCCATTTGTCCCAGCCGTACCAGAGGCCGTATCCCGTGGCCACCACGAGTGCGACGAAGAGGATCTGCACCATGGTGCGCAGCAGCATCACGCGACGCGCCTGCCGGCGCTTCTCAATGCCAATCTTCTCGCGGGCGTCCTCGAGAAGGTAGTCTGCCTCGAGTTTTTCAAATTCACGCATCACCTCCCGCAGATCGGGCCAGCGCTGTTTGGGGTCCAGTGCCAGGCACTTGTCGAGGATCTGCTTGCGGCGCTCGTCCCATTTGGAAGTTGCCCCCTTGGGCCACACGATCTCGTGCTGCGCACGCACGGCGGCGAGAATGGCTCCGTTGTCCACGGTCCTGACCGTGCCAGTGAAGTTCGTCTGCTCCTGGATCTCCCTTTCCAACTCTTCCTCCGCCCGGGGAAAGTTGCCTGTCAGCAGGCGGTAGGCGAGCACGCCAAAAGAGTACACATCCCACGAGGTGCCATGGGTGGCCAGGGCGTCCGGATGCTCCGCCTGCTCCGGCGGGATGTACAGGAAGTGATCCGTAGTATCAAAGTGGTGCACCCCGCCGATCCAGCCCTGCACGGGATCACCAATCTTCGTCGCGCTGGCCTGATCGTCCTCCAGGAGCACGTTGCGCGGTTTGAGGTTGCAATGCACCAGGTTGTGCTTGTGCAGCCAGGCCATGGAGTCGCACACCTCGTAGATGTAGCGCCATGCCTCATCCGCTGGAATGTTGCCGCAGCAACCCTCAAGCGTGGGCGTTTCCCAACGCTTCCTGCGCTGGCCATCTTCGGTCATGAAGCCCACCAGAGGCACGGCCACGTAATAGGGCGCCTTGTCAAAATCGAACTGGTGGACCTTGAGGATGCCAGGGTGCTCGGGCATCTGCTGCAGCCCGCGCATGCCAATGGTCAGCAGCTTGCGGTTGATTGCCATGCTGCTGAAGACCTTCACCGCGCAGGCCTCCCGCGTCTCCCTCACTACAGCCCGGTACACCGCGCCGCAACTGCCCTTGCCAATGAGGTCTTGCAGTTCCAATCCGTCGATGTCAGGCAAACTCATGGCTCGTCTTCAGGAATTATGGCGCTTTTGCAACGAGCATGCTGCATTCATCCCTGAAAAGCAAGAAGCTACCCTGCTGCGAACAGCCAGATTCATTGCCGACCTAAGCTGGCCTTCAGCCTCAGCTTCAGCGAGGTGGCTCAGTCGTGGCGCCGCCGCCCAGCAATTCCTCGTCGTCGAATTCTCCCGTCTCCAAGACCACCTCGCCACGCTTCACCTTTTTCTTGGCCATGGCCACCGACACCCAGCGGAACTCCTGCGTATTTTCGAGGATGACCTTCATCATCATGGTGAGCGGCACTGCCAGGAACATGCCAATGGGCCCCCACACAAATCCCCAGAAGAGCACGCTCAGGACAATCACCAGACCGGAGATGCCGAACTTCCGGCCCATCAGCATGGGCTGTAGAAAATTATCCAGGCCGAAATTGATGAGGCCGTAACCAATTCCCACTCCCACGGCGGTGCCAGGTCCCTGATTCACCAGGGCCTCGATGATGGCAGGTATGGACGCCGCGGTGGATCCCACCGCAGGGATGTAGTTGAACAGGAACGCGAGAATGCCCCACAGCAGCGGGTACTCCAGATTGAAAAGCCAGCACCAGATGAAGGCCAGCAGGCCCGTGGCCGCACTGATGAGCGTCTTTACCCCCAGGTACTTTTGGATGTCCGAGGCAGAATTCATCAGCAGCCGGAAATCCGGTCCACCAGCATTCCGCACGACTTCTGCGCGGTTCTGGGTGCCTGGCGCTTCCATCAGGATAAACAACATCAGCACCAGCACCACGATGAGAGCCCCAAGAAACAGGGCCACCGTTCCAAAGGTGCTGCTGGCCCATGATGCCAGATTCTGCAGCACATCCTGCTGCCGGCCCATTTCCACCAGTGACTGGAGATTGAACTGCTCCACCGCTTTGATGGCGCCATCCACCCCCAAATCCTTCTCCATCCACAACGCCGAATCTTCCACAATTCCTTTCAACCGGATGAGATAGGCGGGGAATTCGAAGGAGAGCTTCTTCAGCAGTCCGTACCCCGCCCAGCCCAACAAGCCGATGCAGAGGACAATGACCCCAACCGTAAGAAACAGGGCGACCACATGCGGCACCCTCTTCTTCATCAACCAGGCCATCAGCGGATAGCTCAGCACGCTTAGGAAAAACGCGACGGCAATCGGCACAAAAAAGTTCGCCCCGGCTTTCAATCCGGCCACCACCACCACGATGCATGCCAGGGTGAGCAGGGCACGCAGACCCTGCATCACGCCCAAGGGAGCGGAGGAGAGAGAGTCCCGGTCAGTTTCGTCGTGGTCGTGCAGTGCCGGCATGAGGGTATAGGGAACATACGTCTCCCAATCCCCGAAAGCCAGCAAACTACGCAGCTTCTTTCCCCATTTTCTTCATCCCTGCGAAAACTCCATACCTCATGGCGCCCCGCCGGTAGGCCAGCCAGATGCGCATCATGGTGATGGCGAAAATCCGGTCGTCGTTCATCGCGGTCA
>JAEYUU010000345.1 GCA_023429545.1 Verrucomicrobiota bacterium | reverse complement strand
GCCTCATAAGGCTCCACAATTTTTCCTTCTGAGGCGGATGCGAACAGGGCGCTGAAAAGGCTCATGGCGGTAACGAGGAGGATGGGTTTCATGGTGGCAGTACCATCCCATACGACTGTGCCCCACTGCACAGTCACTGAAAACTGTTTACTAACTTACGGGTCACTCTCCACCCATCCTCCCTGATTCGCCTTCTACGCCAGAATCCCCTTCACCACATGCGCTTCCTCCACACCGGTGAGGCGCTGATCCAGACCCTGGAACTTGTAGGTGAAGCGCTGGTGATCGATGCCCATGAGGTGCAGGATGGTGGCGTTGAGGTCATTGATGTGCACCGGGTCCTTCACGATGTTGTAGCTGAAGTCATCCGTCTCACCGTAGACTGTGCCGCCCTTCACTCCAGCGCCGGCCATCCACATGCAGAAGTTCCGCGGATGGTGATCGCGTCCGTAGTTCTCCTTCGTGAGCGTGCCCTGTGAGTACACTGTGCGGCCGAACTCACCGCCCCACACCACGAGGGTGTCCTCCAGCAGGCCACGCTGCTTGAGATCCTTCACCAGCGCGGCGCAGGCCTGCTCGGTGTCCATGCACTGCGCCTTGATGTTCTTGGGCAGGCCACTGTGCTGGTCCCAGCCACGATGGAGGATTTGCACCACGCGCGTGCCGCGCTCCACGAGGCGGCGCGCCAGCAAAGCACTGGAGGCAAAGGAGCCCATCTTCGTCACATCAGGTCCGTACATATCCAGCGTAGCCTTGCTCTCATCGCTCAAGTCGGTGAGTCCTGGCACGCTGGTCTGCATGCGGAAGGCCATCTCGTACTGCGCGATGCGCGTCTGGATTTCCGGATCGCCGAAGCGCTCGAAGTTGCGCTGGTTCAGCTTGTTCAGCGCATCCAGCATGGTGCGGCGGTCACTGCCATCCACACCCGGGGGATTCTTGATGAATAGCACCGGGTCGCCCTGACCGCGCAAGGCCACGCCATTGAAGCTCGTGGGCAGGAAGCCGCTGCTCCACATGCGGGTGAAGAGTGCCTGGGCATTTCCCGTGGCGGGGAAGGTGGGTGTGAAGACCACGAACGCGGGCAGGTCATTGCTCAGGCTGCCCAGCCCGTAGCTGATCCACGAGCCAATGCTCGGTTTGCCAGGCACCTCGCTGCCCGTCATCACGAAGGTGCATGCCGGATCGTGATTGATAGCGCTGGTGTGCACCGTGCGTACCATGGCGATGTCATCCGCGATGTTCTGGATGTTGGGCACCAGTTCGCTCATCCACATGCCGCTCTTCCCGCACTGGGAGAAGTTGAACATGCTCGGAGCCACCGGCAACCGCGACTGGCCGCTGGTCATCGTGGTGATTCGCTGTCCGTTGCGCACGCTTTCCGGCAGGTCCTTGTCAAAGTACTGCCGCAGGCCCGGCTTGTAGTCGAACAGATCGAGCTGCGACGGCGCGCCGTTCATGTGCAGGTAGATGAGCCGCTTCGCCTTCGGCGCGAAATGCGGAAAGCCAGGAATCGGCTGGTGCACCTGCGTAGGCGAAGGCGTCGCTGCACCGAGCATGCGCTCACCCATGAGCGATGTCAGGGCGAGTCCACCCAGACGGAGGCCGGCACCCTGGAAAAACTGGCGGCGGGTCTGGGAGAGGTGGAAGTCGAGGGCGGTATTCATCAAAATTTGAGCTTTCAGGTTCGCGAACCTAGGTGGTACTTGCGCCAAAAAATCATTTCACAACTTCGCGCCAATGGGAGTGAAGAGATATAGAAAGACAAAGATGGCCGCCATAACGACGACGATCAGTTCCACAATCTTCGGCGTTCTCTTCAAGGCTTTCATTGAACTGTGGTTGCTTAGTTCTTAGTCACCGTCTCATCCAGATTCAGCAGCAGGTTCGCCACCATGGTATAAGCCGCGAGCTCGCTCACATTCAGCTTCTCATCGCGTTTGCTCTCACCGTATGTCACCGCCTGCAGAGCCGCCTCCGTATTGGAGTAATACTTCGTGAGATGCTGGATCAGCGCATCCTGTACGAGGGATAGCTCTTCTGCGGAAGGCTTGCGCGAAGCCACGGTGCGCCACGCCCAGGTGATGCGCTCGCTCGGGGTGTTGCCGCCTTCCTTCAACATGCGCTGCGCGAGCTGGCGCGCAGCCTCGAAGTGCTGCACGTCGTTCATGAGCTGCAGCGCCTGCAGCGGGGTGTTGCTGCGCTCGCGCCGCGTGCAGGATTGCTCGCGGTTCGGAGCGTCGAACGTGGTCATGAAGGGCGGGGGAGCGGTGCGCTTCAGGAAGGTGTAGAGGCTGCGGCGGTACAGTGCGTTGCCTGAGTCCTGCTTGTACTCACGCGTGTTGCTGCCGCCGAAGCCCACGGGCTCCCAGATGTTCGGCGGCTGATACGGCTTCACACCCTTGCCACCCATCGTGGGATCAAGGAGGCCGCTGACATAGAGGGCATTG
Source organism: Verrucomicrobiota bacterium (assembly GCA_023429545.1). Lineage (GTDB taxonomy): Bacteria > Verrucomicrobiota > Verrucomicrobiia > Verrucomicrobiales > Verrucomicrobiaceae > Roseimicrobium. The sequence goes on along the minus strand of JAEYUU010000345.1, from coordinate 2,247 downwards.
TCCCGCAGGATTTCCGCATCAAGGCGGAAGCGCGGGCCCCGCGCGTAGAGGCGGTTCTCTGGATCCTTCGCGAGCAGCGCGGGAGTCACCTTCGTGCTCTGCCGGTAGGTTGCGCTGCATACGAGTGTTTTCACCAGGGCCTTCACATCCCAGCCGCTTTCCATGAAGGTCACAGACAGCCAGTCCAGCAGTTCCGGATGGCTGGGCGGCTCGCCTTGGGAGCCCAAGTCCGCGCTCGTCTTCACCAGGCCGGTGCCAAAGAACTGCTGCCAGAAACGATTCACCGCCACACGTGAAGTCAGCGGATGCTCGCGGCTCACCAGCCAGTTGGCGAAGTCCAGGCGGTTGTAGTTGCCAGCGTCCTTTTTCGGCAGCGGTGGCAGCACGGCAGGCACGCCGCGGCTCACCTTTTCACCGGGCTTGTCATACTGACCGCGCATCATCACAAAGGTCTCGCGTGGCGTCTCCATATCGCGCATCACAAAAGTGATGGGCACGGTGGCCTCCACTTTCTTCTTTTCTTCTTCGATGGGGGCCTTTTCCGCGAGCATGGGCGCCATGATCTCCCGCGCTCCCACGTAGATGTTCCCCATCCAGTGTTCCTTGATGCGCTTCAACTCCGCCTCGCTCCACTCCGCGCGCTTCTTGCCACGCACGATGTTGCGCAGATCCTCAGGCAGCGCCTCCACGCGACGCCCCTGATTTTGCGTGGCCCATACGTCGAAGGACCACAGCGGATCCTTCGCGGGATCCACGCGGGATTTCACGCCCAGCTTGTCCCAGTACACCGTTCCATCGAATTGCGTGAACGCATAACCGTTCACCTTTGTGCCCGCCTTCAGGCCCACGCGATCCGCGATCACCTCCAGCCGCACCCATTTTCCGGCCGCTGGCAGCGCGCCCATGGAGAGCTTCTCCGTGGACTTCGGTTTGCCAAACGGAATGAGATCCTCCTGGCCCCACACCGCGCGATGCAGCCAGCCGCTGGTGTGGAACTGCACCATGATTGTCTTGGGCGGGTTCTGTGGATCCAGATAGCAGTGCACAAAAATGCGTCCGTTCTGCGGCACCACGAACTCCGCGCCGCCCGTGAAGAAGTCCTGCTCCAGTCCCTTGGCAGCACGCTTTAGCGCCGCTCCACCACTGTACACCTGGCCATCATTGTTGCTCACGATGCACAAGGGCGCTCCGCTCGCCTGCGGCTTCACGGCAGGCGGGAATCCATCTTCAAACCACACCACTTCCGACTCCTGCACGGGAGGAGGAGGCTGAATACTCGCGGGATCCTTGTAGTCCATGTTCGCGATGGTGGCCTTGATGCGTTCCTGCACTCCAGCGAGTTTGCCGTCCAGTTCCTTGAGCTTCGCCTCCTGCTCCGCATTCGTCAGCTTCATGATGGGCGGCGTGTCGATCTTGTTGCCATCCATCGGCGGATCCGCGGCCGAGTTGAAGAAGGCGTACATCGAGTAGAACTCCTTCTGCGAGAGCGGGTCGAACTTGTGATCATGGCACACCGCGCATCCGGCGGTGAGTCCCATCCAGACTTCCACGGCAGTCGCGGTGCGATCCACGGCATAGCGGAAGACAAACTCCTCATTGATGCTGCCGCCCTCGCTGGTGGTCACGTTGCAGCGGCTGAAGCCCGAGGCGATGTCCTGCTCCCGAGTGGGGTTCGGCAGGAGATCGCCGGCTAGCTGCCAGCGGGTGAAGTCATCGAAGTGCAGGTTGTCGTTGAAGGCCTTCACCACCCAGTCGCGGTAGGGCCACATGGAGCGTTCATTGTCCAGATGCAGGCCGTGCGTATCCGCATAGCGCGCCAGGTCCAGCCAGTGGCGGCCCATATGCTCCCCGTATCGGGAGGACTTCAGCAAACGGTCAACCACACGCTCGTAGGCCTGGGAGGAAGTATCCGCGAGGAAGGCATCCACCTCCGCTGGCGTAGGCGGGAGACCGGTGAGATCCAGCGTCACACGTCGGATGAGCGTCTCCTTGTCCGCCTCCGGATTCTGTTTTAACCCCTCCTCTTTGAGGCGGGCATGAATAAAGGAGTCGATCGGATTTTTGATTGATGAGTTTTGTCCTTTGATTTCAGGCACCGCAGGCAGTTGTGGCGTGATGAAGCTCCAATGCTGCTGGTACTCCGCGCCTTCCTCGATCCAGCGTTTCAGGATCTCGCGTTGCTGCGCAGTAAGCTTCTTGTGCGAATCCGGCGGCGGCATCAGGTCATCTGCATCCGTGGTAATGATG